>JBNJHJ010000186.1:0-3570 GCA_051748365.1 Campylobacterota bacterium | reverse complement strand
GTCCGCCTATGCATACGATGTACATTGACAAAAAAATGCAAGGTGCCAACTTGATGCAAGCAATAGCTAGAGTAAACCGAGTGTACAAAGACAAGCCCGGTGGATTGATAGTTGACTATATAGGCATAGGGCAAGATCTGCGAAATGCGATGATGACTTATGTCCAAGCAGGTGGAAAAGGTGACGCTGTTTTAGATATAAAAGAGGTCATAGCAGGTATGATGACAAAATTTGAAGTGATCGAGCAGATGTTTCATGAGTTTGACTATGTAGAGTATTTTAAGGTAGAAGATGTAGATACAAAACTAAAAATCCTAATGAGTGCCACCAACTATATTTTAAGTGATGAGAAATTAAAGACAAGATTTTTAAGTGAACTTACCGCACTTTCAAAACTCTATGTTATGGCAGTACCAAGCAGTGAAGCCCAGCACTTAAGAGATGCTATTGCTTTTTTTCAAGCGGTCAAATCAAGGATAAACAAATTCACCCCAAGTGGCTTTAAAAATGATATGGAAATCGATACGGCTATAAAACAAATAGTAGATGATGCACTTACAACTGATGGTGTTGTCAATATCTTAGAAGAAGTAGGGATAAAAGCCCCATCACTTGATATACTATCAGATGAGTTTTTACTTGAAGTTAAAAACATGGAACACAAAAATCTATCGTTTGAGCTTTTGAAAAAACTACTCAATGATGAAGTGAAAATTAGAAAGAAAAAGTCAATTGTTCAAGGTAAAAAGTTTTCCCAGATGCTAGAGGGTGTCATCAAAAGATACCATAACAATCAAATAGACACAGCACAGGTCATAGAAGAGTTATCGCAAATAGCAAGAGAGATGAAGCTAGAAGATAAAAGAGCTGATGAGTTAGGACTAACTCCTGAGGAGTATGCTTTTTATATGATACTTTCTCAAAACACATCAACAGAGTTTTTAGAAGATAATAAAATGAAAGAGCTTATTCATCTCATAGTTGATATTATTCGTAAAAATGCAACTGTTGATTGGAATAAAAGAGATGATGTGAAAGCAAAATTGCGACTGCTTGTGAAAAAAGTTTTGATGCGATACGGCTATCCACCTGATCTGGCAAAGCTTGAAGCGGATAAGGTACTAGAGCAAAGTGAGTTGTTGGCTAGTGATTTTTTGGGATAATTAAAGCACATCTGAAACAATTAAGTAACTAATTAAAGTATATAGTGTCACAAAGCAGTACAGTTTTGGCAAACATCTCCCGTAAACTAGCAATAAGAGCACAATACAAAAGCTTTTGATATAATTAGCTTTATAAAAACTATCTTTTACAATAAAGGCATTCCATGGATTGGGGTAAGGTAATCTACGTTTTTTTTACACTGATGAGTTTAACGACCGCTGCGGGGTTTTTGTATGAGCACTCTGCACTTGCTTTGTTTATCGCCGCATCGGTAAATATCGTTTCTACAATCTTAAAAATCGGGGTAAGAAACCTATTAAGCGCAGAGCTTTTGGCAAGTTCGCTTGTTGCGGATCTGCACCTTGTACCTGCCTTTGGGGCACTTGTATTTTACGGCAACGAATCACTTGCTATCGGTCTTGTTATCGGTGCCGTGATAGCCAATTTATTTAGTATCGTGCTTGTGATAGTTGAAAGTTCTAAGACAAAAGAGGTATATTGATGAGTTATAATCCGCATGAGATTGAGAAAAAGTGGCAGCAAAAGTGGAGCGATGAGGGGGCTTTTGAGCCAAGTGATGATAAAGGTTTAGAAAAAAAGTATATCTTAAGTATGTTTCCCTACCCAAGCGGGCGGATTCACATGGGGCATGTGCGAAACTACGCTATCGGCGACGCGTTGGCAAGATATTATCGAAACAACGGCTACAACGTACTGCATCCAATAGGCTGGGATAGCTTTGGGATGCCTGCGGAAAACGCTGCGATCAAGCATAAACTCCACCCAAAGAAGTGGACCTATGACAATATCGAATATATGCGCGGGGAGCTGCAAAGCTTAGGGCTTTCATTTTCACAGCAGCGAGAATTTGCTACAAGTGATCCGCTTTATAGTAAGTTTGAGCAAGAGTTTATCATCAAGATGTATGAAAAAGGGTTGCTCTACAGAAAATCTACAACGGTAAATTGGTGTGAAGATTGCCACACCGTGCTTGCAAACGAACAGGTAGAAGACGGCTGCTGCTGGCGGTGTGATAACGAGGTAGAACAAAAGCAGATGCCGGGGTACTATATCGCTATAACAAAATACGCCGATGAGTTACTCAATGATTTAGACAAGCTCAAAGAGGGGTGGCCAAACCAAGTGCTGACGATGCAGGAAAACTGGATCGGCAAAAGCCGTGGCTTGGAGTTTGCGTTTGAATTTTGCCCTGAGTCGCTAGAGAAGTTAAACGGCAAGTTCAGCAAATACAGCGTCTATACTACGCGTCCGGATACGATCTACGGTGTAACGTACAGTGCGCTGAGTCCGGAGCATGAGATTATTGAGTATATGCTACAAAATGACTTGCTTGAGAAAAAAGTAGCCGCGGCGATACAAAATATGCGAAAAACTACCGAAAAAGAGCGCGCTTCTAAGGACAAAGAGGGGGTGTTTACAGGTCTTTACGTATTGCATCCGCTCACAGGCGCAAAAGTTGCCGTTTGGGTGGCAAATTTTGTGCTTGCAAGTTACGGCGGCGGTGCGGTGATGGCGGTACCTGCGCATGATGAGAGAGATTATGAGTTTGCTACAAAATACGACCTTGAGATAAAGCAAGTCATTGCAGCTGCTAAAGAGCATGAGGGAGCGTATACGCAAGAGGGGACGCTATTTAATAGCAACGAGTTTGATGGATTGGATTCAAAAGAAGCACGTGCAAAGATTATAGAGCATTTTGAGAGTAACGATCTAGGCAAAGCAAGGACAAACTATAAACTGCGTGATTGGGGTGTGAGCCGCCAAAGATACTGGGGTGCGCCAATCCCTTTTGTACATTGCGAAAGTTGCGGCTTAGTGCCTGAAAAGTTAGAAAATCTACCTATTACGCTGCCTGATGATGTATCGATAACAGGAAGCGGTAATCCACTTGATAGCCATGAAGGCTTTAAACATTGCAAATGTCCAAAATGCGGTAAAAAAGCGTTTCGAGAGACCGATACGCTTGATACGTTTGTGCAATCAAGTTGGTACTTTTTGCGCTATGCAACGCATCCAAGTAAGTTTGAAGATGTAGGGGTCGATAAAGAGGACGCGGCGTATTGGATGGATGTGGATCAGTATATCGGCGGGATCGAACATGCTATTTTGCACCTACTGTATGCACGATTTTTTACTAAAGCATTGCGGGATTTGGGATATACAAACTCGACAGAACCTTTTAAAAATCTTTTGACCCAAGGGATGGTGCTCAAAGACGGGGCTAAGATGAGTAAAAGCAAAGGAAACACGGTAGACCCCGATGCCTTGATCAAAGAGTACGGTGCCGATACGGCGAGGTTGTTTATCCTTTTTGCTGCACCCCCACAAAAAGAGCTTGAGTGGAACGATAGTGCCGTTGAGGGTGCGTTTAAGTTTCTCAAAAAA
>JBNJHJ010000185.1:0-3589 GCA_051748365.1 Campylobacterota bacterium | reverse complement strand
TCGCTAAAGTGGTACGTTTCATCTTTTTTTGTATAGTCTTCATCGACATACATATCAAAGATACGAGAAAGGACAAACTCCGTGGTCGGGAAATTTAAACCTTTGATATCAGTGCCGTCAATGACTGCGTGATACAAAAGTTTTTTTTGTAGTAAGACAGCACTAAAATAGCTTGCATTTGCACGCGCTTCTTTACTCTCTCGAAGCCCTGTAATCGGTACTGCTAATCTATCGATCATATCGCTTTTTAAACAGGCAAAGGAGTAAATTGTAAGATAATTTTCATCCTGTCTATTTTGTGAAAAGATGGTGACACCTTTCTTGCAAGCATAGTCGTATTTTTCCTCTTTATAATCTTTATAAAACTCTTCTAATGAGTAACTCAGCAATACCGAAGTACTCAGTATTGTTAAAAGTAATTTTTTCATTAAAATTCTCCTTGTATTATATCTTTTAGTAGTTTTCTTGCGTTTTGCGAATCATAGTGTCTTAGGTAACTTCGTAACACTTTAATCGAATCCTCTTTTTTGCCTAGCATGTGCAAGCTTTTTGCAAACAAAAGCCATCCCTCTTCATCGGAGGGGTCTAACTGATTCATCGTGTATGCCCATTTTGAAGATCGATTATAATTGCCTTCATCGTAATAATAGTTTGCCAATGTTTTTGCATATTTTAGATCACCGCTTTGTTCAAACTTTCTTGCAACATCTTTGATATCAAAGCTTTTTTCACTTTTGGTAAAACTCATATTTTTCTCTGTACCGACATCAATCTTTTCCTCTTGCGGCGCTTGCTGCGCGGGTTGTTCTGGCTTCTTTTGTTGCTCTGGCGGCTGTGCAGGAGTGCTTTTTTGCATCTGCCTTTGTTCAATTACGGGTTCATGAGGAGTGAGAAATACTCTTTTTCTCTTTTGCTTTTGATCAGAACTTGCTCGCTCAAGTGCCGCAGCAGGTTGCTGCTTTAAACTCCGGTTGCTTTCATTACTATCAAGATTTTGCTTTTGTTTTTCAAGCACCCCGTCTGTTGTATTTGTATCTTGTGCAGGTGTGGCTATGTTTTTGTGCTGCGGTATTTGCTGCACACTTTTTTGCGGATCACCGACAAACAAGTTTTTCATAAAATATCCCAAAATTGCTACAAGAAGTAGTAGCAGGAGTACAAAAACCCAGAGATACTTTTTAAGCTTATATTTAAGCCACCGCTTTTCCAACTCTATGATTTCATGCATCGATATATCCTAACTTTATCGCCGACATCTCAATAAACTTATTTGATAATGATCGGTAGTTTATTTTTGAGGGTTGGTTGAGGTCATAATAGTGATAGATATCAAATAGTGTATACATAAACTTATTTGTTTCTCTAAAATTTCCTTTTGTGTAAGAGTGAATCTTTTGAATATGCTTGTTGCTAATAGCATTGGCAACTTCATAATAGTTTTTATTTAACAGTTTTTTTTGTATATATTTTGTCAAATCATCCAGTGATGCGTTTTTAAGATAGATCGATTCCCAAATTCGCGTTTTAAATTGCTTTTTGGCAACAATATCTTCTTCTTGTGTTTTATGAAGAGTAAAGATAAACTTCACCGCGCGTGTATCAGAGATGAGACGGATCGATTCCATAATATCTTCACTATAAATCTGTGCCTCATCTAAGATGATGACATGTTCTTTATTGTCTTTAAGTTTGCGGCATATATCGATAATTTTTGAAAAATCCTCGGTTTTTAACACACCCCGTGTCAGTAGTGATGATATCTTTTTGTTGAAACTTTTTTGCTCATTGATCGGTGTTTGAATAAAATGGATATCCTCTTTATGTTTTAGATCATTATACACTTTATTCAGCAGTATCGATTTTCCCGTTCCCGGTTCCCCAAAAACCAAGATCATCTTTAGAGGCTTTTTGATGCTTTCTATAACTTGATTATAAAACAGATTTGACGTATCAAGCCGTATAAAATCAGTTGTTTCTATTGAGTCGGTAAAAACATATTTTACCGACTCATAGTTGCTGCTGTTACCACTCAAGGTTTTCATATCCTAGCTCTTGAAGGTCCATAGCTTCACGACCGCTTACTATTCTTGGGGTGATGATTATTACTAATTCATTCATCCGCTCAATCTGCTCCTCTCTTTTAAAGAGGTATCCAAGAACCGGGATATCACCAAGAAGGGGCACTTTCTTGACATCCATTCCTTCATCTTTACTAATAAGTCCACCAAGTACGACATGTTCACCGTCTTTAAGCGAAATAACAGAAGAGATTTGACGTCTTGACATATCAGGCGGCATTGTTCTTTCTCCATCATCATTTCGCGTTGTTTGGCTTAACTCTTCACTCAGTGACGGATTGATCTTTAACGTGATCATTCCATCGTTTGAGATTTCAGGTGTCACATCAAGCAGTACCCCTGCAAAGATAGAGTTGATATCCTCATCTTCGCTTGTCGTAGTAGCTCCGTCACCGGAGGTTGTATTGGTTGAGGTGAGCTTGTAAAAATACTCATTTCCTACACTGATAAGTGCCGGTTGGTTATTAAGCGTTAAGATCTTTGGATTTGATACTGATTGTACATCCCCTTGCGTACGTAAAAACTTCACTACTTCATCGATAGTCGCTTGTCCGCGTACATCGATAAGTCCTGCCGTTCTTGAAGAAGCATCTGCTGATCCGTCATTTTGAAATCCTATCTCGGTATACTCTCCGTTTTCTCTTGTAAAGCCTGAAATGTTTTTCTTTGACATTCCAAAGGTACGCACTTCAAAGTTTTGTAATGCATAGATCTGTGACCAATCGATCCCCGTTGAGCGCGAATTGTCAACTTGGACATTCATGATTTGAACATCGATCATCACTTGTCGCTTTAATCTCTCATGAAGTTTGTTAATATAATCTCTCACTCGCTCCACTTGCGTTTTAGTTCCCGTGACCGTAACAAGTCCCGCTTCTTTGTTGATAAAGATATCGCTTTCAAGCATCGCTTCTTTTTTTGCATCCTCATCATCACCACCATCTTCATCCGTGTCCTCTTTTTGCACTACTCGTAACGAGCTATAGCTATCTTCGGGACGGTTGAGAACGGTTTCGATCTCTCTTTGGAGCTTATTCCAAAATATAAACTCATCACCGCTGATGATGTTGGTGCTAGAACTGCTATTTACAGAACTGTTTTCACCCTCTTCATCTTCTTCTTGTCCGGAGTTACTGTTAAGGTTTACCTGTGTGCTACTTGTACCGCTTCTATCTGTTCCGATATAATCAACATAAAACGTTTCTGTAAACAGATACGAAATTCTCAGCACGCCGTTTGTGAGTGTGTAGTTGAGGTCGTTTTCGGTTAAAGTCACTTCAAGCACTTCATCTACCGATGCATTTTTAAGATTAAAAAGATACAGCGGATTGTTCATCGCTTCGTGGGCAAAGCTGTCTTTGACCACGACGGTGTAACTACACTCATTGGATACATGTTCGACGATATCCCCGACCGTTACATTGTCGTTTGCCGTAACATTAAAGAGTTGGTACTCACAGTTTGCCTGTGCCGATGTCAGAGCAACAAATGCTAAAAACATCAAAGTTAAC
>JBNJHJ010000184.1:0-3603 GCA_051748365.1 Campylobacterota bacterium | reverse complement strand
GGGGCATCTGGATAAATTAGAGATTTTAGTAGAGATGAGTGATGATGTGCTAAGCGATAATGTAGCAGAGATTGAGCGCATACGAAAAGATATACAAGGGGCACTACTGAATAATCTTTATATCAACGCCGCAGTCAAACTAGTAGAACCACGAAGTATTGAGCGAAGTCAGGGTAAAGCAGTGAGAATCATTGATAAGAGAAAAGATTAAGGAGTGCAAGATGCAAACAATCAAGCAACTTTCTATTTTTATTGAAAATAAGATGGGTGAATTGACGCAAGTGACAAAACTTTTAAGCCAAAATGGGCTTTCAATCAAATCGATCAACTTAGCAGAAGCAAGTGATTTTGGGCTTTTGCGAGTGATAGTTGATGAACCGCAAAAAGCAAAAGAGGTACTTGATAGTGCAGGGTTTTCACTAAAGATCAGTGAAGTGTTTGCAGTAAGTATTGATGATCATATCGGAAGCTTTAACGAAGTGGTGCATCTGCTTTTTGAAAACGGAATCAATATCGAATACACTTATACGGTCAACACTGCACAAAACGGAGCGTTTGTTTTTAAAGTCGCCCCTTCAAAGCTGCGTCAAGCGATGGAGCTTTTAGAAAGTCACCGTGTTACGCTTATTGAGAGTTTTTAATGCTGAGTAATAAAGAGATCACCGGCCGTTTTGAAGTGCAGCTTGGCACGCTGTATAATTGGAAAAAAACAAAGCCAAAGCTTTATAAATATTTGCAAAATGCTGACTTTCACAGCGATAGAAACGAAGAGATCAATATCTTGCTAGAACACTACCTCAAACAGATCGATAGATCGTTTTGCGCCAAAGAGATAGAGCATCTTGTAGCATCAAATGTAGAACCGGTCAAAATCGAGGAGGTTGAGCGCTTTGAGATTGAGTTTATGAAAGTAGAGTACAAAACCGCCGTAGCAGATATTGAGTGTATTATGCGCGTGTATGATAAGTTAAAAGAGTTAAATATAATCGAAAAGTATATCCTCTATAAAAAGATCTATCGATACCGAAAATTAGAGCAAAAGCCCCCGTTACAAGAGTATTTCAAACACTATATCAAGTAGCTTGCAAGCGGTAACAAAAACTGCTGCCGCTACCTATTTTGCTTTTGACAATGATCTTTATACCATTTTTATCGCAAATTGTTTTGACGATATTAAGACCTATCCCAAAACCTCCCGCAACGCTGTCTTCTCGGTGGTAGCGATTAAAGATAACTTTTGTGTTTTTGATCCCCTTGCCCCAATCTTTGACACAAAAGATCACTTTGTTTTTTATACTATCTTTGTGCAGCATAATCAAGATTTTTGAATGAGGTTTTGAATATTTTAGCGCATTAGAAAGCGTATTATCAATAACGCGCTGCAACTCAATTTTGTTCATATCAACATACAGATGCTGCTTAATCTTATATTGTATCTTTATCTTTTTTGCCTGGGCAAAAGAATCAAAAAACTCTATACGCTGAAATAGGGTTGAACTCATATCGATATGGTGGGTCTTAAACTCGATATTTTTATGCTTAATAAGATACTCGATATCCTCATAGATAAATTGCAATCCCTTTACGCCGTTGTACGCGCGTTTGACCTCTTTTTTCCCGGGTTCTTTTTGCTCTAGTAGATCAAGGTTAAACTGAATAACTCCAATAGGGGTTTTAAGCTCATGCATCGCATCATTGAAAAACGCATCTAGATAGCGGTTGAGCTTTTCATAAGGTGAAATTGTAGCACGCAGTAAAAACCAGGTAGAGAGTAAAAAGAAGATAAAAAGCCCCAAAATAACAAGTGAGAGTTTGATGTAAATATGCTCTTTTTGCGTTTGCGTTGCCACCACTAACACGCGCGCGCCTAAGGGATTGTCATAGAGCCGTGTTTTATAGTAGTAGTACCCCTGCATCTGCGAATTGATTTGATCAAGATCGGTTGGAAAGTGTTTTGTCGCAGTGGTGCTCATCAACCTATCTTCATGATCATACAGAGCTGAAAAATTGATAAAAGAGGTAGGCAATTCAAAATCTTTTTGGGGGAGTTTATCGACTATAGCATTGCTGTGACTCATGAGTTGCGCCATCTTAAAAGAGTTGTTTTTTTCAAACTCGTTTTGAAAAAAGAAGTATGTAGGAATAGTCACCACTACTAATATAAGCAGTACAAACCCAAAAAGATAGAGTGTGATTAATCCCCTATTGGGTTGTAATTTTGTATCCATACCCTCTTTGACTCTGTATAAAATTTTTATCCGTTTTTTTGCGGATATTGGCGATGCACATACGCACATCTACATCGTTGACATAGCTTTCTTCCCAAACTCTATCTTTTAAATGCTCAATCGTTACAAAACAATCATGCTGCGCAAGAAGCGTAAAGATCACTTTTTGCTGAATCTTTGTGAGTTTGACTTCACAATCATCTTTATATAGCATCTCTTTGTTTGTATCCCACCAAAACCCTTGGGACAATTGCAAAGAATCATCTTTGCTATGGTAGTAATAGAGTTTACATAGCTGCTGTAAGCGGTATTGCAACTCTTTAAGCGCAAAGGGTTTTTTCAAATAATCATCACATCCAAGTTCATACCCGATGGAGAGGTTATTGATATCAGTAAGTGACGTCATAAAGATTACGGGAGTTTCATTTTCGTTTTGGCGTAACTCTTTGACGATTTCATACCCGCTCATCCCCGGAACGCGGATATCAAGCAGCAGTAGTTGGTACGCATTTTCATAAATCGCATCAAACGCTTCATCCCCATCACCGAAGCTATCTACCTCATAGCCTAAATCTTGTAAAAAGTCACTAATACTTTCTTGGTAATCAAAATCATCTTCTAAAAGCAGTATCTTCATCTTTACACCTCTATTGTTGTTATTATATATCCAAGTTCCGTACCGCTACTGTCATAGATAGCAAAGTAGCTAAAAGCAATGTTTTCTTTAATAATGTAGCCATAGATATCAAGATCGTTTAAATTGCTGTTTTCTAGTGCATTTAGATGCGTTTGCTTTGCATCAAAGTTTGCCACTATATAGTTTCCAACCTGCGGATTATTGCGCGTATCTCGTGCAATATCTAAATATTTTTGATGCAGCAAAATATAGAGGTTCGTCCCTTGATCTTGTAGCATCTGCTGCAACGAGGCAAAGCCTACAATCACTTCAACACTGCCGATATACGCACCCTTATCAAAAATCGGAGAGATCGCTTTGATATTGAGGCGCTTGCCAAGTTCTAAAGAGACTTGCGGCTCTTGAGTTTTTTTGACCTCTACCAATCCTACACGAAAAGAAGAAAGTGCTTCACCTACGGCATCTTTATCCCAGCTTCGCAAAAAGGTTTTGAGCTGCTTATCATGGATCTGGACATCATAGCTGATATTTTGTTTTAACAGTTTTTGCGTTAAAATACGGTACGTCTTTTCTCTGTCTTTTTGAATATACGCCTCTTTGAGGTTTCCATCATCAGCAAGTAGCATACTCATAGAAAGTGCATACTGCATCTGCTGATTAAGCAGCGTTTGTGTTAAGTTATGGACATTTTCTAATCTATTGATCTGTTGGGCATTGGTTTGCGTACTGTTTAACAAG
>JBNJHJ010000183.1:0-3618 GCA_051748365.1 Campylobacterota bacterium | reverse complement strand
AAGTGAATTTCAGAGAAAGCATCTACGATTTTGCAATAGATATTTTTATTATTGCACCCCAAAACCTAAAAAATCTATCATTTTTATAGAGATATTTTTATTTTAGACCCTCTGAATAAAAATATCTCTTTTATTTGTGTGCGATTTTTGGCTTGAAAGTCAGTAGCATCCGTGGCAAAAAGAGCAATGCCGAACTCAGCAGCAGCGCCATCACCAGCACCGTTAGCAGTCCAAAGTAGATCGTGGGCAAAAAGTTTGACGTGACAAGGATGACAAACCCTACCATCACCGTCAGCGTCGTATATCCCATCGCATACCCTACGCTTTTGTGCGCATTGATCATGGCTTGTTCATAATCTTTAGTATGCATATACTCGATTTTGAATCTATCTATATAGTGGATCGTATCATCGACGCCGATGCCTATACTAATCGCTGCTATCGTGATCGTCATAATATCAAGCGGAATCCCTAGCCATCCCATGATCCCAAACACCATCGAAATAGGCACAAGATTGGTCACTAAAGCGATCACGGCAAGCCAAAACGAGCGAAAAAGGATATAAAACATCAACAAAAGCACAATTGCCACAACCCCCAAGGTAAGGATTTGCGACTGAAAAAGCGATTGTAGCATATTGTTATACAGCACCATCAAATTACCCAGTCGTACCTGCTCTACGTTTTCAAGCTCTAGTGCTTCAATGGAGGATTTGATATCTTTTAGCAGTGCATCACGCCGCAGCCCTTCTGTGGTATCGATGATGCGCGTTGCGTAGCGTATCTGATCGTTTTCGATACTAAGATAGGGATTTAAAACAAGATCGATATACTCTTGCGGTACATTATCATACATCAACGCCAGCTCAAAGCTATCAAGATCGTCTCCGTTATTTATCTGCTTGCCCACTTTGAGCAGCGTTGCTAGCGATTGCACATCCCCGACAGCTTCAAACTCTTCGATCGTCTCCTGTATCTTTTTGATCGTTTCTAATCTTTGTCCCGTAAACCAGTACTTGGCTTCATCATCTTTTGCGCTAAGGTCCTCTTCAAACGCATCAAATTCAAAATCACCAAATCCAAATGCATCATCGTTTTGCACAGCTACTTCTTCTTGTTCTTGTTGTTGCTGCTTGCTAGCGGGTTTTAAATCAACGATAATATCCAGCGGCGTCGTTCCGCCTAACTTTTCATCAATGACCTCCATCCCCCTATAGATATCCGTATCGGATTTAAAGTAGTTGATAAAGCTATTTTCTACAATCAGTTGACTTGCTCCGCTAAAGCTAAACACCAGCGACAATCCCGCAGTAGCGTAGATGGTCTTAGGATAGCGTTTGACGATCTTTGAAACTGCGCTCATAAAACGCGTTTTACGCTCTTGAGCTCCTTTGCGCTTTAGACGCTTAGTCAAGATCAAAAGCGCGGGAAAAAGCACAAAAACCAACACTAGCGAAAGCCAGATAGCCACACTCATCATCACCCCAAGATCGATCACGGGTTTGATGCTTGAAAAAATAAGCGAACTAAATCCCGCAATGGTGGTAATAATAGCAAAAAGAGAAGGATTAAACTTTGAAAGCATCGTATTAAGCAGCAACCTCTTTTGGCTAGAGTAGCTATAAGTTGCCTCTACTTCGCGGTACCGTACGATAAGATGCAGCACCAAAGATAGCGTAATAATAAGCTGCAATGAGATAAAGTTTGACGACAGCACCGTTACCTCTTTAGCAAAAAACCCAAACGTACCGGTGCTAAGCACAATAGAAGCCAAACACAAAAATAGCGATATGCCCACCCAGCGGATATCTCTAAAAACAACCCACAAGATCACGACAAACAAAAGCAGCAATACGGCACCGTAGGTTTGAAGATCACTTTTAATAAACCCGATCACATCTGCAGCGATCATATTCACGCCGCCTAAAAAGAGTTTCCCCTCATCTTTGTACCCATCAAGGATTTGGCGGATTTGTGCAATGTTTTGTGCATTTTGCTCTCTTTGCAAATCACGGTGAGCCTTGAGCTGTGATTGGAGCTGTTCATACTCTTGCTGCAGTTTTGATGAACTATTATTCTCAAGACGTTCTTGCAACTGCTTTTGCTTATCTTTGTACTTTGTAAACTTTGCATCATCATGCAGATTGACAACGATTGCGGTGGTTTTAAAATCTTGACTTACAAGCCCCCGGTTGTACAAAGGATTGGTCAAAAACTCCTCTTTTACCGCCTCTTTATCAAAATCTCTATAGCTTTGCAGCGTCTTGATATCTTCAGCCAAGCTTTGCAGGGAACTGTTTTGTGAAGTAAGAAGCGGCACGTTGTGCAGTGCGGTGACGCTTTTGATAGCATCTACTTTCAAAAGATCGTTTTCCAAACTCCCTAGCGTTTGTAACGTCTCTTTTGAAAGCAGATCGCGTGTTGGTGCAAACGCAATGATCAAAAAGTTTGGCCCCTCATAGCGGCTTGCTATTTTGCGGCTAAACTCATAATCTTTATCACCTTCTAGCAGCAGCGTTTTAGATGAGGCATCTATCTCAAGTTTTGTGGAGTAGTATCCCAAAAAGCCAAGCAGAATAAAAAACAGTGCAATAACAAGTTTGGGATAACTAAAAACAATGCGCTCGTAAAACCCTTTAACCATCAGACTTTTCTTTTGGCTGAGGCTTTTTCGTATCATCAAGCAGCTCTAAAAGATCATCAAACGAATCCCCGCTGTATGCACTGAGTTGATTTCTAAAACTTTTGACGATACTTACATCTACGATATCAAGATCCCAGATCAACCAATGATCTTTTTTTGCTTGATGGAATTTAAACACGACATTGTAGGTATCACGACCGTTTACGATCTCCATCTTTAGATGCAGCATCTTACCTGCCATACTCGGATCGTCTATCTTGATCTTTTCATCATTATAATTTTTAAGCACTTCTAAAAACGAACTTTTTAACTTCTTTTCAAAATGCTGCACATACTCTTTTTTTTGCTCCAATTCTAAGCTATTCCACATATCACCCAAACTCAGCCGTGCCATCAGCGAATAGTTGATCATAGGATCAAACATTGCAAACACCGCATCGCTGTTTTGTTCCAGCTCTTGTGCTTTTGCAAATGACAACGCTTTTTGTACACTTTGAGTCATCGACTCTTTGAGTTTTTCTTGGCTGACTGCATGTGCAGATGTGAGTGCTGCAAATACCGCTAATACTACAAATAGCCTTTTCATCATAAATCCTTTACTCATTTACCATTCTTTGACGCTTATTTTCATACATATCACGAATAAAAATATACTGATCCCCATACTGCTTTGAGAGGTTGTAATCATCGACTTTATATGAGTACTCGTTGATAGTCCTTCCTCCTTGGATATACATCATCTGCTCCACATTATCAACAAGTTCATAACCAAACTGATTGGTCGTACTCAGCGGCGATGCAGACCAGTCGACAAGCTTTGAGGGAAGATCACGCAGATTTGTAGGGCCTAAAAACGGCATCACAATATGGGGTCCTGGACCCACGCCGTAGTGCCCTAGCGTCTGCCCAAAATCCTCATCATACACTGTTAGCCCCTGTGCACGTGCTGCATCAAACAATCCACCCACTCCAAA
>JBNJHJ010000182.1:0-3691 GCA_051748365.1 Campylobacterota bacterium | reverse complement strand
TAAATATCGGAAAAAATAGAAAATAGGGAGAGATGATGGAGATTTTAAATAGAAACGATGCACCCTTTGGTGCCGGTGTTTGGCAAGAGTTAGATGCAACGCTTGGGGAGTTTTTGGGCAAGCGTTTGAATATGCGAAGTGTTGTTGATTTTGATGAGAGTTACACTTACGATGATGACGCAATCGCTACAAAAGAGGTAAAAAACGTAACAAGCAAAAAGGGTTTGAGTATCGCAACTCGAGAGCCTATTAAGATGGTAGAGATAAAACAAGTTTTTTCATTGCCTAAAAGCGTCGTAGAAGATATCAAAAGAGGGGTGCAAGATTATGATGATAGTGCTCTAGCCGAGGCGGCAAACACATTTGCTCAAGTTGAAAATCAGATGATCTTAAACGGACTTAAAGAAGCAAATATCGAAGGAATTATCAACAAAGAGGTTGCAACGATCGAGATAAAATCAGCCAAAGAAATATTAAGCGGTGTAGCGAAATCTCTTGGTGTGTTTAATAAAAACTTTGTCGAAGGCGGTTTTAAACTTGTTGTCTCAAGTGCAACGATGGCACAACTGCATACGGAGTTTTTTGACGGTATCAGCGTCAAAGCAAAGATCGATGATATCATCGGTAGCGGCAATATCGTCGTTAATGAAGATATCGGTGATAAACAGGCGCTGCTTGTCTCTTTGCGTGGAGAGGATTTTGAGTTTTATAGCGGACTTGACGTATCTCTTGGATATGAAAACGATAGCAAAGACGCAGTTGCACTGTTTTTGATGCAAACATGTGCTTTTAGAGTGCTAGGACCTGAAGCGGCAGTATTACTGCAGATAAAATAACCATCTAAAGCAACCATACTTTATGGTTGCTTTGCAATAAATACCCAACACACTCTTCATAAACCTTCTTTTTAAAATAGTTACTTCAAAAAGTGAGCAGATATTGAGCTTTTTGGCAAAATAGGATAAAATTAAACAAGCAAGAGATGTTTTAAAAACAAACTATGTAAAAGAGGAATCTATGTTTGAAAAGAAAAAGCCGGTTATTTTAATTGTTGATGATGTGGTAAGCAACTTGATGGTGCTTTCAGATCTGTTATCAAGTGAGTATGAAGTCAAGATCGCCAAATCCGCGCAAAAGGGGTTTGAAGTGCTGCAAAAATGTGACAATAGAGTTGATCTTATTTTGCTTGATATCGTGATGCCTTCTATGGATGGGTATGAGATGTGTAAAATTCTTAAAGACAGTGACGCTACCAAATCGATCCCCGTTATCTTTGTCACTGCAAAAGATGATGCAGCCGATGAGGAGTACGGACTTAATATCGGTGCGATGGATTACATCACCAAGCCGTTTAACCAAACCATCGTCAAATTGCGGGTACGCAATCAGATAGAGATGAAGCTCAAAAGTGATATGCTTGAAGAGCTTTCGATGTATGACGGGCTTACAAACATACCAAACCGCCGCTACTTTGAAAAAAAGCTTGATGCACTCTACCGACAAAACCTCAGAGACGGGGGCGTGATGAGTGTGATGATGATCGATATCGATTTTTTTAAACCCTATAATGACAATTACGGGCACGGCAAAGGCGATGAAACACTCAAAAAAGTAGCCGCAGCGCTTGATGATGCTTTGGGTCGCGGGAGTGATTTTGTGGCAAGATACGGTGGGGAAGAGTTTGTGGTGTTGCTTGATAGCAGCAATGCACAAAAAGCCGGTGAAGTTGCACAAAAGCTACTACAAAGCGTGCGGGATTTAGAGATTGAACACGCATACTCTAAAACTGCCCCAAAAGTTAGCATAAGTATCGGTATCTTCACAGCTAGTATCGATGCGCAACTTGAGAAAAAAAGTTTGCTTAAAAAAGCCGATGAAGCTTTGTATAAAGCTAAAGAAGACGGTAAGGACAGGGCGGTGGCTTATGAATGATAAAAAACTGCTCATTCAAGCTATCGCCGGCATTGTCGGGGTTGTTACAGTGTCGATATTTTTTTATTTGAGTGTTTTTCATACCTTTTGGAAAGAGCAGCTTTTGCAAACGCAGCAAAAGTATTATGAAAATATTTCAAACTCTTTTGAAATCAATGTAGAAAAACACCTCAAAAATCACTATCTAGAAATTGCACAAAACTTTGTCGACAAAGAGGTGATGAGTGCGCTCAAGCAAAAAGATCGTCAAAAACTTATAACACTTACAAAACAAAAGTACGACCTCTTTCTCTCAAAAGATCCCTATGTCAGTGCAGGGCATTTTCATTTAGCTGACGGAACAAGTTTTTTAAGGCTGCACAAGCCAAAAAAGTATGGAGATAGTGTCGCAAAAAACAGAGCGCTTTTGCAAAAAATTCATAAGAACAAGGAGATAATCAGCGGCTTTGAAGCGGGAGTGAGTGAGTTTAGATACCGCGTTATAGTGCCTATTTTTGACAAAGATAGCTATATAGGCGCCTTTGAGATCGGTGTAGATCCGCAAAAAGTACTTGATCTTGTTACTGAATTTAACAATATCGACGGGATGATGAAATTTAGCGATGAACAGTATACGATGCAATCAAAAAACATTTCGGTAAACCCGCATCTAGTGCAGCTTGTACCTTTGCATAATAAAAATTTGTCCAGACAACAGATCGTAGAAAAAGAGGGTGAGTATGTCGGCGTTTATTCCTATGATATCGTAGATGTAGAGGATAGATTTATCGGGGAGTTTGTGTTTTTTCAAGATTTGAAAACACAAAACCAAAACTACACGGATGTGATGCAAAAGATGGGCACTATCTTTGTACTGAGCGCAGTGATGCTTGTAGCACTGCTTTTGTATCTGTTTTATTTGATCAATAAAAAAACAAATCGATTAAAAAATGAAGCCCAGTCGATGCGGACAACGTTTGAAACGATGTTTGAAACATTTCCCGATGCTACGGTTTTAATCGATCCGCATACTAAAGAGATTTCAGTTTATAACAAGATGGCGTATAAGCAGCTTGGATATGCAAAAGAAGAATTTGAAGGGATAAAGATCAATGAGTTTGATTCTATAGAAACACCTGAGGTAACCAAACAAAGAGTACAAAAGATAATACAACAGGGTGCAGATCGCTTTGACACACAGCATCGAAAAAAAGATGGAACTATCATCGATGTCGATGTAAGTGTGAAGTTGATAACCCTGCATGAAAAACCCTATCTGTTTGGGGTTTTTCGAGATATAACCCAACAAAAAAAGATAAAAGATGAACTCATCTACAGTGAAAAGCGGTTTCGAGACATCATCGAAGCAAGCGATGAGTATATTTGGGAGCTTGACGGGGAGGGGAGGTATATCTATCTTTCTGAGCAGTTTGGCAAGCTTCTTGGGATGGAGACAAAAGAGGGGCTTGGTAAGTCGCCGTTTGAGTTTATGCCTAAAGAGGAAGCAAAACGGGTAGAGGAGTACTTTTTTAGCGTCGCAAAAGAGAATAAAACCTTTTCAAACTTAGAACACTGTTCTATAGCAAGTGACGGCAAGCTTGTATGGCAGCGAGTCAGCGGCTTGCCGATGTTTGACCATGAGGGCAATGTAAGTGGATACCGAGGTGCGGCACTAGATATCACCGAACAGGTAGAAGCAAAACAGGAGTTACAAAACACAAACGCGCAGCTGCAAGAAAGTACCCAAAAGGCTAATGAAGCCAACAAAGCAAAGAGTCAA
>JBNJHJ010000181.1:0-3708 GCA_051748365.1 Campylobacterota bacterium | reverse complement strand
TACTCATGGCTCTCAAGATCGCCTTCTAGGTAGTTTTGAATCACCCTTCGCACATAAAAATCATTAGAGAGTTGAAAGTTTAGTACCGGGTCATCGATCTCTTTGGCTTTTACCTTTTGGATGTACTCTTTAGGCGAAAGGGTAGCTGCGTAGTTGCCGTAATTGGGCAATCTACCGCCAAAGATGATCCCTTTTAAGTTCAGCTCTTCGCACAACTCTTTGCGGTAATCATACAGCCGCCGCCCAAGACGCAAACCGCGGTATTTTTTGTTGATAAAGATATCAATTCCATAGAGAATATTACCTAAAGGATTATGCGTTGCAAAGCTATAATTTGCCGTTATCTCTTTGTAAGTGTGGTTATCGTCAAAAAGCGTATAATCAACGATAATACTGAGTGCAAAGCCCGCAAACTCACCGTCAATCTTGATCCCGACTTGCCCTTTGGGAAACTTTTGAATCAGACTTTGCAACTCCTGTTTTGTCCATGTGGAATCTTTTAAGTGTTTGTACTCATCTTGCATCAATGCACAGATACTCTCGTGATCGTCGATACTGAGGTAATACAGCTCTATTTTGTTGATATCTTCAATAGCTTGTTCCATGTGCACCCTTTTGCAATCAAATCTAATGCAATAATATCATATTGTAAGCGTTTTATTAATTGATATTAAACCCTTTTGAGATACAATTGATGCATTAGAAAACTTAAAGGATACAGATGACGCTTTTTATTTCCAGTGAAGTGTTCCCCTACGCAAAAACGGGAGGACTTGCCGATGTGAGTTATGCCTTGCCAAAAGCGCTTGCAAAAGATATTGCAATCAAAACGGTGATGCCTCTATACAATAGCATCGACCGCGCAAAACACGGTATTATCTCCAGCGGTATCAGTTTTGAAAAAACGCTTGGAGGGATAACGCATCAGTTTGATATCTACTTTCAAGACGGTGACATTAGTAAAGTGTTTCTTTACAATCCCATTCTTTGTGATCGTTTGGGGTTGTATGAAGATGATTACGGTGAGTTTGGCGATAATGATCTTCGTTTTGGACTTTTAAGCTACGCATCTTTAGAACTTATCAGCATTCTTGATCTGCCCATCGATACGCTGCATATCAACGATTGGCAAACCTCTTTAGTCGCCCTTCTTGCAAAGGAGGTGTACAATCTTGATGCAAAAGTGGTGCTTACTATCCACAATCTTGCCTATCAAGGGGTGTTTGATAAATCGGTGATGCAAAAGCTAGACCTTGATTGGGAGCGGTTTTTTAAACCCGACAGATTTGAATACTACGATAGGGTCAACTACTTAAAAGCAGGGATCTTTTATGCCGATGCCATCACCACTGTGAGCCAAAAATATGCACAAGAGATTCAAACGCCGCAGTTTGGCGAGGGGCTTGATCTGATGTTGCGGCTTCATAGCCATAAGCTACAAGGCGTACCCAACGGTATCGATACGCAAAGTTTTAATCCGGCAACAGATGCAGCGCTGTATAAAAACTACGATAGCAGTAGTTACAGTATAAAAAATAAAAACAAAAAGAAACTGTGTAAAGAGTTGGGGATCAAGGGATACAAAAAGCCGCTATTTGTCTTTATCGGGCGACTGACGTGGCAAAAAGGGGTGGAGTGTTTGATCGAAAATATCCACGCCATGAGCGAACTTGATGCAAACTTTATCTTTTTAGGAAGCGGAGAAGCGCGCTATGAAGATATCTTAATACAAGCCACAAAAGACCACGACAATATCCACGTAGAGATTGGCTACAATGAAACGCTCAGCCGCAGGCTTTATAGCGCAAGTGATTTTTTGCTCATGCCTTCAAAGTTTGAACCGTGCGGGCTTAATCAGATGATTGCCATGGCGTACGGCTCAATCCCTATCGTAACCCATACGGGCGGATTGAGCGACACGGTAACAGATATCAATCATGTAGATAGTGCAACAAAGGGGCAGGGGATCGTGCTTTTTAGCGATAGCCGTTATGATGTAGTGTTCGCACTTGCCAAAGCGTTGTCACTGTTTGCGCACAAAAAAAGATACGCATCCATTGCCCTGCACAATATGCAGCTAGATTTTTCTTGGAAACAATCGGCAAAGACCTATTTAAAGATCTATCAAAAATGAATCTTTTGATCGATTACGGAGGGACAAAGTTTCGCTACTGTCAAAGTGATGATTTGCAACTCTCCGTAAGCGATAAAAAAGTGCATACCTTAGCCAGTCAATCGGTGGATATCAAAGCGTTTTTAAAACAGCATATCGATGCAAACACCTCTTCGGTACGTATCTCTTTTGCAGGTCAAGTGGCAAACGGCACCATCAAAAGCGCGCCTAATATCGGTATCAAAGATTTGGATCTTCAAGCGTATATCTACACGCTTAATCCCCACACGCAACTGTTTTTACAAAACGATCTCAACTGCGCAGCACTTGCTGAAAGTGCGGTGCACGGTGGAACGTGTTTGGGAGTGTTTTATGTGGGTACGGGGTTTGGAATGGCGGTGGTTCATAGGGGAGAATTATTAAGCGGGGCACATAATCTCAGCAACGAAATAGGGCATCTTGCATACAAAAAAACACCCTTTGTCTGTAGTTGCGGCAGTGACAGCTGCTTGGAACTAACCTGTAGCGGCAAAGCGATTGAGAGGCGGTGTCACCAAATTGACACAAAAAATGTTTATAATCTTTCGCAGCTACATCATAGCGGGGATGAGAAGTTGCACGCAGTGTATGTGGAGTTTATGCAAGCTTTAAGTTTTGCCTTGCATTGTGCTACGGTGTTTTATGATTTTGATAGAATCGTTTTAGGCGGTAGCGTGATGCTACACAATCCTGAGTTAAAAAATTATATTCAAAAGCAGATAAAAAAGGTGCCGTTTTACGGCTTGCGCAAAGATTTGAAGATAGAGCTTTCAAATCTAGTAGAGGGATCACTAGAAGGGACAAGGTATTTACGATGAAGATAATTGATTATGATATAGACGCAAGATATTCAAAACCTGCAGCATATTTTTCGATGGAGTTTGCACTGCATCAAGCACTCAAGATCTATTCAGGAGGGCTTGGATTTTTAGCAGGTTCGCATCTCAGAAGTGCGTATGATATGCGCCAAAATGTTGTCGGTATCGGGATCTTGTGGAGCTATGGATATTATGATCAAGCACGTGATGAACACAGAGATCTCAAAGTAGAGTTTCGCCGCAAGCATTACTACTTTTTAAAAGATTTAGAGTGTGAAGTGGATGTTAAGATTAATGGTAAAAATGTTGTCGTTAAAGCCTATCTTGTGCCTTCACAAACTTTTGGGGCAGCGCCTTTGATACTGCTTTCTACCGATATTGACAAAAACGATTATCTTTCTCGAACCATTACGCACAAACTCTATGACGCCAATGAACAAACGCGTATTGCTCAAGAGATCATTTTAGGGATCGGCGGCGTGAAGGTTTTAGAAAAGTTAGAGCACAAGGTGGAAGTGTATCACATGAACGAAGGACACTCCGTACCGCTTGTCTTTAACCTCTACAACAGATACCAAAAGTTGCATGAGGTTAAAGACAGAGTCGTCTTTACAACCCATACTCCCGAAGCAGCGGGTAATGAAGTTCACGATGTAGAACTCCTTGCTTCTATGGGGTTTTTTGACGGATTAAGCGCAGAGCAGGTGCAGCAATTGCTAAATTATGACTGCCGGGGTC
>JBNJHJ010000180.1:0-3715 GCA_051748365.1 Campylobacterota bacterium | reverse complement strand
GCGCTATTGAGTGCCACCCAAAATTTGCGCAGGGTATCAAACATTATCTTCCTTTAAAATTCGTACTGAGATTGAGATAATTCACTAAAATCGAAAGCTCTTTGAGCTTAAGATCTTTTTTGACAAACTCGTTGTAGTAATCATACTCAAACGTTGTCTCCTCAAGATAGCTAAATAGCGTTTGCTCTACCGTTTCATTGTTGCGTCTAAAGCTGAGCAATCTTCGCATCATATCTTCAAGCCAGTGACGTATCATGCAATCAAGCTGCGATTTGATCACGCGCTCTTGGTCATCTTTTGTTTGTGCATCTTTTACCTTTTGTACAAGTAGATTGAGCTTGAGCTTATCGACTATATAGAAAAAGAGTTCCGCAACTTCTAAAAAGGTATATTCGGTACTATGTTCAATGATCAAGATATCGGTTACGAGTTTGAGATAATGCACTTTTGAAAAGAATCGGTTGATCTCTTCACTGCTTTTGACCAGCGTAACTTTTGATTGCATAATCTGCGTTAGCACTCTATCAAGATTGTCTTTATGCGAAAGCACCGATTCAAAGTTGATATCTTCAGGCTTCATCGTCAGCATCGTATTGACACTGTAATCAATCGCATCTTCTATATCAATAAGCAGTTTATACTGCTTTGTTGTCGGGATTTCAAAATCTTTACGAAAGATTTCAAAACGGATATCGTTTGTCCCGAAAAGATCATTCATAATAAGATAGGATTTTATCTTGATCAAAAAGTTCTCCTGCCCTAGCTTATTATAATCATGAATAAACGTCGAGCCGTAAAAGTTTACTATTCTATTGGCAATCACCGTTGCAATAATCTGTTTTTTGAGCGGGTGGTGCTTGATCTGGTCTTCAAAAGAGACGATAAATGTTTTTGGAAAATATTTATATAAATAGACGTTAAAATCTTTATCATCGATCATATCTGAACTTAGTAACTTGTTTTTGATAAATATCTTTGAATACATCGTCAAAATCGAAAGCATCGGCCGTATAATCTTGCCGCCGCTAAATTTAAACTCCTCAATAGCAAAGCTTTTTTTATTGAAAAAATCAAGATTCTCGCTCAACACTTCCAGCGTTTTTTCAAATTTTTTAATATCAAGGCGACTTCGCTCCTCATCAAGAGAAATTGAAAGCGATTGGAAGTAGTTTGTCCACAGTACGCTATTGACAACGTGTGGGGCTAACTCTTCTAAGACTTCATATTTATTGTCTACAAGATTTTTTTTCTCTAAAATATTAAGCAAAATTTTAAAGTTCACTTCATGATCGCTTGTATCAACCCCTGCGGAGTTATCGATGCTATCAAGATTGATTCTGCCGCCTTTAAGCGCATACTCTACACGCGCTTTTTGCGTAAAGCCGAGATTTCCGCCTTCACACACACAGTATGCTTTGAGTTCATTAGCATCAACTCTTACATACTCATTTTCTTTATCCCCTACCTCGATATCGCTTTCATCGCTGCTTTTGACGTACGTTCCTACACCGCCGTTATAGAGCATATCCACTTTCAGCGTCAACAGCTTTTTGGCTAACTCATCGGCATCGATCGTTTTTGTTTTGATCTTAAGTAGTTCTCTTATTTCGGGGCTTGGGTCGATATTTTTTTGATTTCTCTTAAATACCGCGCCCCCTTTTGAAAACTTTTTATATTCACTCCATGCGCCGTTACCGCTTTCAAAAAGTCGCTTTCGCTCCTCATAAGAAGTTTGCGGGTCGGGATCGGGATCGATAAAGATTTCACGGTGGCTAATAGCCCCTAAAAGCTTGAATTTATCGCTTTCAACCATCCCGTTTCCAAATACATCTCCATTCATCGAACCGATCCCTACAACAGTGATGCTCTCTTTGTAAAAATCAACTCCTTTTTCGATGAAGTGTCTAAAACTTGATTTGATAGCACCCTTTGCCGTGATACCTAGCTTTTTGTGGTGATACCCGCGACTACCACCGCTTGCAAAAGCATCACCTAGCCAAAACCCTCGTTCAATCGAGATACCGTTGGCTACATCACTCATACTTGCCGTTCCCTTATCCGCAGCAACCACAAAGTATGAATCCTCCCCGTCATAAGCTACGGTTCTTTCATCACGAACTATCTTATTATCTACTTTATTATCCACAAGATCAAGCAGTGCATTGATATACTGCTTATAATACCCCTCAAAACACTCTTTGGTTATATTTTCTTCATGAATAACAAAGCCGCCTTTTGAACCGTTTGGAATTATGACGGCATTTTTGCCCTCTTGCGCGGTCATGAGTGATTTTACTTCATCTCTAAAATCATCTTTTCGATCACTCCATCGCAAGCCTCCACGGCATACTTTGCCCGTTCTATTGTGCGTTCCGCTGATATATTGTGAGTGCACAAACGCTTCAATGTTTGGCTGCGTACCGCGTAGAAGGTTTTTAAAGCCTTTGACATTGACCTTAAAAGAGATCGTTTCTTTTCCCAAAAAGTAGTTGGTTCTTGTCATATTATCTAATATCTCATAGAGTGTTTTAGCGATCTTATCGTCATTGATCCCGGAAATATCTTTCAAACTTTCTAAAAAAGCCTCCTGTTTTTGTTTAATAAGCGTTTTTTTAGGTTTTAACTCGGGATTGAACTTTGCGTGAAAAAGCTCAAGCGCAGCTTTTGCCGTTTTGGGATAGAGTGTAAGAACATGGACGATACTTGCGCGGTTAAAGTTTGCAAAGAGTTGGTTTTGATACTCCGCTACCGCATCAAAAAGTTCAAACTCTCTTTTTGAGAAATTTTGTTTATACGTCAGTTGAAAAAGCGGACAATCAAATCGTAGCTTTCCGCACAGTCTTGCTTTTAATATCGCAATCGTATTTTCTCTGTTTTTAAGCAACAGCTCCACATCATCAACGATCAAGTTGACCTTGATGATACAGATATCATCCACATTGTAACTGATCTCATGGTCGATCAAAAATCCAAATGAATGGATTGTAGGAACAACATCAGAAAGAATGATCTTTTTCGTAGAATAGAGCTTCATTCGTGAATTTTTGTCAAACTCAATGTGAAGATCCTCTTTTTTAAGTGCCTCTTGTACTTTTTTTGAAATAACAAAATCATCTTTACTTAAGATATCTCCACATGTTTGTCGTATAGTTTCATCCATATAATAACCCTTTAATTGTTTTATCGCTTTTTGATAGAATATCATATCTTATTAAAAGAACTATTTAAAAATTTCTAACAGTAGCAAAAATGTTACTAATTCAGGAGTAGACATGATTATAATCCCAGCAAGAATCTCATCTACGAGATTTGCCGGTAAGGTTTTGGCAAAAATAGGCGATACACCGATGGTTATCAAAACAGCACAAGCCGTAGCTCAAATTGATGAGGTAGTGATCGCAACCGATTCCAAAGAGGTGATAGATGTTGCAAAAAAATACGGCTTTGATGCAGTGATGACTTCGTCTCACCACAAAAGCGGTACCGACAGAATTAATGAAGCGGCAACTAGCCTAGGACTAAGTGATGATACCATAATCGTCAATGTCCAAGCCGATGAACCCTTTATAGAAAAAGAGGTCGTAGCTAAAGTCAGAGATTTGACGATAGCTAATAAGATGGATGAACAGGTACTGCTTAATAGTGCGTATAAAACCGTCTGTTTTGATGATGCACAAGATCCAAACCTCGTAAAGGTAGTCATCAATGCAAGTGA
>JBNJHJ010000179.1:0-3732 GCA_051748365.1 Campylobacterota bacterium | reverse complement strand
CGATAAAGAGAAAAATAGTATCGTAATTTCACGTAAAGAGTATCTTGATAGAAAAGACGGTGAAAGAGAAGAGGTTATTAAAGAGGTGCTTGAAAAAGGCGTGATGAGTGGTGTGGTTAAGACGATCACAAACTACGGAATGTTTGTTGATGTAGGCGGTGTTGACGGATTGGTTCACTATAGTGAGATCAGTCACAGAGGTCCCGTTAATGCGGCAAGACACTTTGAAGTAGGTAATGAAGTAGAGGTAAAAGCTATCGGGTATGACGCGGACAAAAAGCATCTGTCACTTTCTATTAAGGCGACAATTTCTAACCCTTGGGAAGAGGTTAAAGAGGAGATTGAAGAGGGCGATACTATTAAAGTGATCGTTAGTAATATTGAAACGTACGGTGCATTTGTTGATTTAGGAAATGATATCGAAGGCTTTTTGCATGTGTCGGAGATTTCTTGGGACAAGGGTCGAAAAGATCCAAAAGATTATATCGAAGTGGGACAAGAGCTTGATGTTGAAGTGATCGAGATTGATAGTGCTAACCAAAGACTTCGAGTCTCACTCAAATCTTTGCAGCCAAAGCCGTTTGATGAGTTTAGCAATACGCATAAAGTCGGTGATGTTATCGAAGGTGAAGTAAGCAACACTACAGAGTTTGGGGCTTTTGTTAAAGTCGGTAATGTTGAGGGCTTGTTGCATAACGATAATGTAGATTGGACCGGCAGCAAAGCAAAAGATGTGTATAAAGCAGGTGATAAGGTAGAGGTAAAAATTATAGGTATCGATAAAGATGCACAAAAGATTAGCCTTAGTACAAAAGCGTTGCAAGAATCTCCCGCTGCAAGTTTTGCCAAAGAGTACAAAGTAGGAGATATCGTAACAGGAACAATCAAAGATATTACCGAATTTGGTGTATTTGTAAAGCTTAGTGACAGCGTTGATGGATTGATTAGAAATGAGGAGTTGTCACCGCTAAAAAGTGAAGAGTTAAACAAAGGTGATGAGATTGAGTCGGTTATTATAATGATCGATACGAAAAAAGATAGAGTGCGACTATCTGTAAAGAAAAAAGAGAGAGAACAAGAAAGAGAGATCTTACGATCTATGGATGATTCAAAGTCAACACTTGGTGATGTCTTGAAAGATAAACTCCGATAGTGCCGTCATGACAAAAGTAGTACACTACAGCATAGGAGCAAGCTTATTGCTGCTTGTTGTAGTGGCTCTTTTACTGTTGTATAGGAGTGTTGCAGACTCTACAGTATCTACCGACGCAAACAAGATAATCAAAAACGACAAAACACAACAGGAAAAAGACTACGGCTGGATTGAGGATCTGAGTGATTTTAAAGCCAAAGCATATACACTACCGGTTGATGAGATCAATATGAAAATTTCGTTAAGTCAACTCCCGCAACCCAAAGAGGTAGTGCAGATTATAGCCGATACGATCGATAGTTATCAATTTTTTTGTGTTAAACTTATATTTGACGAAGCTGATCTTGATTATACGGTTTTAAAACAAGACGACTATCTTATCGCCAATATTTCAGGTTTAACCCAGGATAAAATTGATACGGTTACGCAACAGTTACAATATTACAAAGTAGAGTATAGTATAAATAAATATATTACAAAGGATTATTAGATGGCATTTAAAGTTGTTGTATGTGATCATATTCACAATGATGGTTTGAAATTATTAGAAAATGATAAAGAGATTGAGTATATTAATGCCGCTGATGAGGATAAAACGAAGTTACTTGATACAATTAGTGATGCAGATATTACTATTACAAGAAGTTCTACCGATGTTGATCAAAAATTTATTGATGCGGCAAGAAACCTCAAAGCGATTGTACGCGCAGGTGTCGGAGTGGATAATGTAGATATTGAAGGATGTTCAAAAAAGGGAATTATTGTGATGAATGTTCCTACGGCAAATACTATTGCTGCTGTTGAACTTACGATGACACATATTTTAAGTTGCGTGCGAACATTTCCATATGCACATAATAATTTAAAACAAGATCGCATCTGGAGACGGCAAGATTGGTACGGAACAGAGCTTAAAGATAAAAAATTAGGAGTTATCGGTTTTGGTAATATCGGAAGTCGTGTAGGTATTCGTGCCAAAGCATTTGAAATGGATGTGATAGCGTATGATCCCTATATCGATCCCAAAAAAGCAACCGATGTAGGGGTGAAGTATACAACAGATTTTAACGATATTTTAGCATGTGATATCATTACTATACATACACCAAAAACAGGCGAAACGATCAATATGATCACTAAAGATGAGATAGCAAAGATGAAAGAGGGCGTTATCTTAGTCAATTGTGCAAGAGGCGGATTATATAATGAAAAAGACCTTTACGAAGGGCTTGCAAGCAAAAAAATTCAATTTGCAGGAATCGATGTGTTTGATAAAGAACCTGCTACCGATCACCCCCTTCTTGAACTTGATAATGTAACCGTAACACCTCACCTTGGTGCTAATACGTTAGAGTCGCAACAAAGAATCGGTGTTCAAGCTGCGCAGCAAGCGATAGAATCTGCAAAGGGTATCAGTTATCCAAACGCGATGAATCTACCTATTCGTGAGGATCAGATCACTGATATCGGTAAGAAATACTTAGACCTTGCACAAAAGATCTCCTTTTTTGCCGCGCAAGCTACTAAAAGCAGCATAAAAAAGATTAAAATCAGTGTTGAGGGAGAGATTGAGCACTATTTGGATTCACTTGTTACCTTTAGTGTTGTCGGTGCATTGAAAGAATCACTTGGAGACAAGATAAACTATGTCAATGCAGAACATGTGGCAAATGACAAAGGTATCGAAGTAGTCAGTCAAAAAGCACAAAAAGCAAGCGGCTATCTCAACATGGTCTGTGTGGAATTGACCGCAGGCAATTCAGTCTTTTCAATAGCAGGAACGGTTTTTGATGAGGACAAGTTACGGATTATTAAAATCAATGAGTATGATCTAGATATTGAGCCCAAAGGAAGATTGTTATTGATTAAAAATGATGATACTCCCGGAGTTATCGGGGATGTCGGTCATATTTTGGCAAAACACAATATTAATATCGCAGATTTTCGCTTAGGAAGAAGTGATAAGCAAGCATTGGCATTGATCGTTGTTGATAATGATATTGACAAAAGCGTACTTGATGAATTGCGCGCTCTTGAAGCAACTACTGAAGTCTCATCTGTTAAGATTTAACACATGCTGCAAGTAAAGATATTTGCAGCATTTAATCAAAAAATAAATTTACCGATATTGTACTAACTGATAGTGTAGCTTTTAAACTATAACTATAAAGTAATTAGATTTGAAAAAGGAGTTTCAAATGGATATATCTCAGTTAGGCAATCAAAACAGTTTGCAAAATATGCAAGTTGAGAGTAACAAACCAAGTGCTACAGAGAGTATGCAAGCTACGAAGTCGGTATCAAACGCAGTAGCACACGAGAATAAAAAAGCAGCACAAGAGATCCAGACGCAACCGACACAGACACAGCAGCTTAATGATGAAATGAAGAAAAACGAGGTTAGGCAGCTTGTTGAAAATATGAATAAAAATCTTGACCCGTTTAACACATCATTGAAATTTGGGTTTCACGATAATAGTGAAACATACTATGTCAGTGTCGTTGATACCAATACAAATGATATCATTAGAAAGTTTCCTTCAGAAGAAGCGATGCAACTTTCTGTTAAAATGAAAGAG
>JBNJHJ010000178.1:0-3790 GCA_051748365.1 Campylobacterota bacterium | reverse complement strand
CTTTTACAAGCGTGACCAACTCTTGCAGTATAATATCACCGATATCATGTCCGTGTGTATCATTGATCTTTTTAAAATGATCGATATCAAACATTAAAACAGAAAAAGTCACTTCATGCTCTATAAACTCTTTTAATAAGATTTTAAATCCATCTTGACACCCAAAGCGGTTGAGCGCTCCTGTTAAAAAGTCCGTAGTTGCTTTGATATTGCTATCATTACGCTGTTTGATCACAAAGAAAAGATATGATATCGTCGGTAGGATCAAAAATAAGATACCTAAAGCCCCGATTTGTAGCCACATCTCCCGCTCTAAACGGTATAAACTCTCATCGGCTTCTATAGAAACAAGGTAGGCTACATGTTCATCTTTTAAGTTTTTCACAGATAAAAAAGTGGCGATACAGTGTGAAGCACTGTCGCTGCAGAAGTGGTGTAAAACAAACGATTTTTGATCGTTTAAAAGCTTCTTAAGCTGCGGTTTAAGAGCAGATTTAATCTTTTGTAACTGCAACCTAGAGACAGTGTTATCATATTCTAGTTCAATCGTTTCTCGTACATATCCCGGGTAAAATTCCGTACTTTCATAGTTGCTGCGCTCATCATTGAAAAGTTTATTCTCAACGATCGTTTCTTTGAGAATAAAGTCATAGTGCGCATCAAAAACCAGATCAAGTAGATTTTTTAACCCTGTAAACGATAGACTCAGTTCAACGCTACCAATATGTCTATTTTCATAAAAAAGCGGGAACACATAGCGAAAACCGTTAAAAATTTTCCCCTCTTCAAAGCCTTGAATAAATGTGTGCGTTTCATTAGCAAGACGAACCGATTCTCTTATATCCGATAGGTTGTCTCCATATTTTAACGGTCTGTGAAAGCGCAAAAAACTCTCATTATTTGGCAGGTGAAAATGTAGTTGTCGTAATCCCATCGTTTGCTGTAATCTTGCGTAGTCTTTTTGAAGCGCGCTTAAAAGTTGTTGCCGTGTAGTATCCATCGCATCGCTTGAAATATTTTTTGCTGACGCTTTAGCAAATGTTTTTAAGATAGCTTCGTTATTGATGGTGGTACTAAAGATCGCTTGCACCACTTTGACGTGTGAAGCATTGACTAAACTGTATTTAGATTGTAATTGATCAATTTTTTGGTTTTGATAAAGCGCAATCTCTTCATTTTTCACATTGCTGAGGTATAAAGCGATCGTTGCAAAAGATGTAATTAAAAAAGCAAAAATAAGTAGAAGGGGTGCAGCGTATCTTTTCATGCTGTTAATTTTGAAAAAGGGTTTTTTCTATATCATACAGTTCATAGCGAATGGTTTTAAACTGTTCTGCCTCAAGAGTATTGACAAGCTTAAAACTCTCCTCTAACACCCGTGCACTCTCTTGAGCTCTTTTGATGTTAGAAAGTATCACGCTTTGGATATCCTCTCTTTGCTGCTCACTTTTAGTAGAACTTTTTAAAACATCGCCTATAATATCTCGGTGCTTTAAAAACTCCCTGTAGCTATCAATGCGCGCATTGTGGCGGATATTTTTGAGTTTGTACGCTGTTTGCTTATCATCATAGATAAAGCGGCAGATATCTTCAACTACCCTAATACCCTCTTTCAAGCGATTGAGGTTTGCATCGATGAGGCGTGACACCTTTGGCGAAAGTGCCAAAGGTTGTTCATTAATCGTCACTACCAAAGATTCCAAAAATTTGTAATAATGTTACAAACATATTGAAAAAGTCAATATACAGTACAAGCGCTGCCTCTACGGCACTATCATACATTCCGTTAATGATATTTTGCGTATCATACAGTACCATTGCACTGATAACAAACAAAAACACTCCTTGAATGATAATATGCATCATAGGACTTTGCAATACAAAGATATTGATCAAAGAAAACACAAGGAGCACGATAAATGCAAACATGAGCGGTTTTCCCCAGCTTGTAAAATCTTTTGTGGTATTAATAGCAAAAAAGCTCAATCCACCAAATAAAACCGCCGTCATTAAAAACGCGTTACCGACTATCGCACCACCGCCTTGCATCGATAAAATCACACTAAGTAGCGGTGTAATGATCATACCACCCACAAAAGTAAAGGCAAACAGTGCAAGCAGATTAATGCCCGGTTTATGCCGTACCATACGGATTCCAAACATACCAAAAAGCATCCACGGAATAGCGATAAACCAGTACATACTAGCAATCGTATTTGCCATAGGAATGCCTACATACGCCCCTGCTGCACCTGCAAGCATCGACGCACCGAAAAGTTTATAGGTCTGTTTTACAAATGCAACAATATCTGATTCGCTTTTAGCATAGCTGCCTTCAGCACCCATAGAAGCTGCATTTTTTTTCATATAATCTCTATCATAGAGAGCCATATTCTTCCTTTTGATATTAAAGTTCTCCTCATACAGAGGAATTGAAGATATTTTACCATAAATTTTTAAATAGCAAAGCGCATCAATAAAAATATTAAAAAAAGAGGGGTTACTTTGTAGCTGTTTTGTTCTGTTTGAGGCTTTTTTTCCACTCTTTTTCAAACTTCTTTCGCTTGGTAAAAGAGAGTGTATCGATAAACACTTTTCCATCAAGGTGATCAATCTCATGCTGCAACGCAATGGAGAGTATTCCCTCTGCATCAAGCGTTTGTTTTTTACCGTGCCTATCTTGATACTCCAAAGTGATCTTTTTCGCCCGCTCTACATCTTCAAATATCTCAGGAACACTGAGGCACCCTTCGGTAAAGGTTTCTAACTCTTGGCTTGCATCGACAATCTTTGGATTGATGATCTCAAGAAGGTCCTCTTTGTATTGAATCTCATCTTCTCGCGGCAGATTCACAACTAAAATACGCTGTAGTACTCCAACTTGCACGGCAGCTAAACCGATACCGTATTTGACAATCATCGTTTCATACATATCATCAAGTAGTGTATGCAGCTCTTTATTAAATTCCGTTACCTCGGCTGATACTTTACGCAACCTAGAATCGGGATAGATAACAATATCTCTTATCACTCTTCATAATCCTTTTCACATATTGCAGCAACAAGGCTGCTATCTTCTTTTGCTATATCAAGTGCGTCTAACGCGCACACTATCGTCTCTTCACCGATTCTGTCTTTGGAGATTTTGGCAATGGCGATATCAACATCGATACTGACCTCTTTATCTCCAAAAAAGAAGTTTGTTGCCGTAACCATATTTTTTAAACGATTTGCGTTTCGTTTAGCGTTTTCTAAATCGGTATGCTTTAAGATAATCATAAAGGTAGACTCTTCATAGTGTGCCACGATATCGCTTCGCCGTGATGTTTTAAGTAGCAATCTTGCAACCGTTCGAGTGATGGTTGAACGTGCTCTTTCGCTTTTGACGTGATCAAATACACTTTGTTTTATCCGTACCGCAAGCAGCGTCGTATCGTGGTTAAATTTTTCTACCAGCTTGATCTCTTGATTGATCTTTTGTATGAGATAGGTTTTTTTGTATACGCCGTATTTTGCATCATGGATCGACTTATCTTCACTCTTTTTCACAATGAGGGCAGTTTTTTGGTAAAGGTCTTTCATCTCCGTGGTCTCTTTTTTGATCATCCCATTGAGTTTAGTGATATCACTAATAAGCGCTGTTGCTAAAGAGGAAAGTTGTGATTTGTCGGTGCTGTTTTTGATCTGTGGAGAATATTTTTTCACGATCATATCAAGGCTTTTGAGGTTTTTGTAGATGTGACTGACCCGCTGCATTGTTTTACGAATCTGGCTAAAGCCCTCTTTGAAT
>JBNJHJ010000177.1:0-3798 GCA_051748365.1 Campylobacterota bacterium | reverse complement strand
ACCAAACGGGTGATTTTGTCCTCAGTGCTACGGGTGAGGGTGATCTGGATATGCCTGCACTCAATCAACAAGAAGGAACATTTGTCAATATCAATAAAAAAGTCGTTCCTACTAACGCAGCAGTAGGATATGAGGGCTACACGCTCAGCGATATCGTAAAAGCATTGGATATATCGGATCTTGAGACGTATGAATACACACAAGAGTTACCGGTTCAAGCAGGGTTTAAAGCGATCGCTTTTGATGCACTGCCAAATAGTTATGCAAATGATATGAGTGAAAATAGAGGGTACACGCTTACATCGCAGCAAGTGCAGCAAAGTGCGTGCAAATATGAGACTATTTTAAACGAAAAACTTGAGGGGATGCTTGCATATAGAGCAAACCCTGTTACACAGTTTAACAGATATACGAAAAAATCTCATGAATTAGCATCTTCTAAGGCGCTATATTGTTCACAGAGTTTTGCACAAAATCTAGGAGTAGGGGAAGGCGATATGGTTAATTGCGAGGCAAACGGCGTGAAGGTTTCATTGCCTATTAGCATTGATAGTAAAATAGACGGTGATATTGTGTATCTACCTGATTTTGATGATTCGCTTGCAGTGGATGCGATCTTTACAAATCAACGATATAGCAATATCAGTATAGTTAAAGGATAGTCATGGATGCAGTCATTATAGAAACTATAATCAAAGCTGTTGTAATTTTGGCGGTTTTATCGGCACTGGCGGGGTTTGGTACCTATGTAGAGAGAAAAGTTTTAGCTTTTATGCAAAGAAGATTGGGACCTACGCACGTTGGGCCGTTTGGACTTTTACAAATCGCAGCAGATGGTGTGAAGCTGTTTACGAAAGAGGATATCATCCCGCAAAATGCAAATAGATTTCTCTTTAGCGTTGCACCGATCATCACTGCGGCTACGGCATTTATCGCTTTAGCTGCGGTTCCGATACTGCCTGAGTTTACAGTGTTTGGCTATACCGTTAAACCGATTGTTGCTGATATCAATATCGGTGTTCTTTTTGTTATCGGTGTGATGGGAGCAGGTCTGTACGGTCCGCTGCTTGCAGGGATGAGCCAAGCAAATAAATGGGGGCTTTTAGGGGCTGCAAGAACAACGGTACAGTTTTTAAGTTATGAAGTCGTAACGGGCTTAGCGATCCTTTCACCTATTATGCTTGTGGGGTCACTGTCATTGATTGATCTGAACAACCACCAAACAGGCGGCATTACCGATTGGCTTGTATGGCAGCAGCCTGTAGCGTTTGTACTTTTTATCATTGCCGGATTTGCAGAGACAAACAGAACGCCGTTTGATCTGCTTGAGCATGAAGCTGAGATCGTATCGGGATATGTAACGGATTATTCAGGCTTGCGATGGGGGCTTTTCTTTGTGGGTGAATATACCAATATGATCACGATTGCACTGCTTGCAAGTTTGATGTTCTTTGGCGGGTTTAACGATCTATGGTTTATCCCCGGATGGTTAGCTATTATTTTAAAAGTAACGTTTTTCTTCTTTGTGATGCTGTGGGCAAGAGCTGCATGGCCGCATATTAGACCCGATCAATTGATGTGGTTGTGCTGGAAAGTGTTGATGCCAATAGCGGTACTAAACATTATAGTTACCGGCTTAGTAATAATGATATAGGAGTGTTTTATGAGTGTAGATAAACAAAATGAACGAGCATTAGGAACCCAAGACTATGTTTACGTAGAGGGTTCGACCGATCCTAAAACACCCAAAGAGAGATTTAAGCAGGTAATGAAAAGAACCTTTAGCAAAGAGCTTTTTGTGGGGTTGAAGGTTGTGTTTACGCAGATGGCAAAAGGACCAAAATCGTGGCACACGGTGAAGTATCCTTTAGAAAAATTGCCCATCGGTCCGAGATATAGAGCGATCCATAAACTGCTTCGACTGCTTGAAAGCGGTAATGAACGCTGCATCGGGTGCGGACTTTGTGAAAAGATATGTATTGCAAAATGTATTCGAATGGATACGCATTACAGCAAAGAGCAAAGAAAAGAGGTGACGGAATATAGCATCAACCTCGGAAGATGTATCTTTTGCGGGTATTGTGCGGAAGTTTGTCCTGAACTTGCAATAGTTCACGGTCCAAGATATGAAAATGCAAGTGAGCAAAGAGCGCACTTTGCATTAAAAGATGACATGTTGACACCTATTGACATGATCAAAAATCAAGAAGAGTTTCCCGGCTTTGGTGCATTGAGTGATGATGCAGACGAAAAAGTCAAGAAAACTCCCCTTGCATACTAAAAGGAGCCAATTATGTATGAAGCGATAGCATTTTATCTGTTTTCAATTCTCACGATTTCGATGTTTTTGATAACAGTGTTAAGTAGCAATGCTCTATATTCCATGAGTTCATTGGCTGCCGGTATGATCTTTATAGCTGCATTTTTCTTTCTGCTTGATGCAGACTTTTTGGGTGCAGTTCAGATTGTAGTGTATTCAGGTGCCATCATGGCAATTTATGCCTTTGGGATGATGTTTTTTGATACTTTAAGCGAAGTAAAAGAGCGCAACCCTAAAAAGATAGTGTTTGTGTTAAGCGGACTGATAGCATTGATGATGGTTATTATCTTTATTTCACCGGTAGTTGCTTCTAAAGTAGAGCCGCTTTATCCGATGATTGAGGGAATGAGTAATCCACAAGCAGTTGGTATTGTGCTGTTTACAAAATACCTTGTTCCCTTTGAAGTGGCTGCAATTATGCTGCTTGTTGCAATGATCGGCGGTATTATCTTAGCCGGAAAAAAGATGAATGCAAGTGTTACGGAGATGGATGATGAGCAAGTGCAGGATAAAGGAGCAGTGGAATGATTGTTACACTTAATGATTATTTGATTTTATCGGCGATACTTTTTTGTATCGGTTTGATAGGAGTTCTTAGAAGAAAAAATCTCTTGATGCTCTTTTTTGCAACAGAGATTATGTTAAATGCAGTCAATATTGCATTTGCTGCATTTTCTAAGTATTACATGAATTTAGAGGGGCAGATGTTTGCCTTTTTTATTATTGCAGTTGCAGCAAGTGAAGTTGCTATAGGTCTAGGGTTATTGATTGCTTGGTACAAGAAAAAAGGTACCCTCGATCTTGATTCACTAGCAACGATGAAAGGATAGATAGATGGAGAGTTTAGTTTATATAGCACTATTTGCTCCGCTTGTAGGTTCACTGTTTGCAGCAGCATTTAGTACGACCCCAAAGGTACTTTTTGTAGGGATAACCACTTCGGTACTGCTTGGGATTTCGTTTCTTGCATCGCTAATTTTGTTGATTATAGCTTCAGGCGGGCCTGATATTCGTGTTGTACTGTTTGAATGGATCGGGGCAGGAGATCTGCATATACCGTTTGGGTTTTTAATTGATGAGGTGAGTGCTACAATGATGGCTACGGTAACACTTGTGTCAACTCTTGTGCATATCTATTCAATAGGATATATGGAGCATGACAAAGGATTTAACAGATTCTTTTCATACCTCTCGGCGTTTGTGTTTTCAATGCTGATTTTAGTGATGAGTGATAACTTTGCCGGATTGTTTATCGGATGGGAAGGCGTTGGTCTTTGTTCGTGGCTACTTGTAGGATTCTGGTATCACAAAAAAGATCAAGCACGCAGTGAAAACCCTTCAATCTCTCCTTCGTGGGCGGCTAATGAAGCGTTTATCGTCAATAGAATCGCAGACCTTGGATTGCTTATCGGGCTTTTCTTGATCTTTTGGTCAACGGGAAGTTTGCAGTACAAAGAGGTGTTTGCATCAGTAGGTGG
>JBNJHJ010000176.1:0-3863 GCA_051748365.1 Campylobacterota bacterium | reverse complement strand
TTCAGCATCGTACACGCCGTACTTTTACCCGTAGCAATACTTCCCGTTAGCGCAATAGCGTATTTGCTAAACATCTATATCTTCAAGCTGTTTTGTAAGCGTTTTTTCACAAAATTAGGCAGTGCGAAGCTTGCTAAGTGCAGATCACAATTATAATATTCCAACCCCTCCAACAGGTCGCCCCTTTGTAAAATCAAATCTGCGGTAGGATGGTATTTTTTGCTCGCAAGAATAATATTTTGCGTCATCTGCTTTTGCATATAAAAACTTGGCATCACAATCTTAAAATACTCGCCTAGCTTTAAAGCCATATCTTCAAATCCGCCCGCTTCATCGGTGATGCTTGGGGCATTTGATGCAAACACGCCATCACTTGCGAGAACTCGATTAATAAGACCGTAAAACAACCCGTCATAGATGGGATCGTTGATATCGGCATTAAGGATCACCACATCGTAACTGCCCTCTTGGCATTCAGTCAAAAACTCTACGCTTTGCCCGGTAATTACTGAGCATTTGTGATGGCCTTTCACATCAACTTCACACTCTTGTGATTGTAACACGGTGATGGTTTCAATATCTACATGAGCAGTAAGCTGTGTGGTAACATCACCGTCAAAGTCACCGATTACTAATACGTTTTTGGGGTTTCTATGCGTATTTGCAGGAACATGTGCTAGCATTTCACTAAAAATTAAACTATTTTCTATCATATTGTACGCCTTTATTGTATTCATTCATGAAGTGTTATGATAGCAAAATTTTTTAAAATGTAGGTTTTAAGAGAGGATGGAGCAAAAGCTTATGAGCTTCTGCTTCCGGGTTTGATCGCTTGGGATCCCTTTTTACAAAGTGGACAATCTGTTGGATCATACATTTGAAATTCAAAATTCTCAAGTGCAAAAAGCGGAGTATTTTGTGGCAGTTTACACTCACTTTTTGGCTGTGCGTCATCGCCTTGTTTGACACAAAATCCACGATTAGCCAGTGCTGCAAACGCGACAACGTTAGCACCGTTTTGCTCCATGATCGATGCTGCTTCCATTGCCGATCCGCCTGTTGTGATGATATCTTCACATACCACAATATTTTCATCCCGAGCTACTTCAAAACCTCTTCGAAGTTGCATCTGCCCCTCTTTACGCTCTACAAAGATAAAACGCACATCCAAAGCACGGGCTAATTCATACCCTGCAAGCAATCCGCCAAGTGCAGGAGCGCATACGGTGTCGATCTTTATCTTGCTTTGTTGTATCAGTTTTGCTAGCGCTTCACACAAAAGCTGTGCCCTTTTTGGGTCCTCTAGCACTTTTGCCGATTGCAAATATTTCGCTGAATGGTTACCGCTACTAAGAACAAAATGCCCCTCTAAAAGTGCATCGGAATCTTTATATATCTGCTCTACGTTTAGATCCATCATCTATACTTTCAAAATCTCATCGCTTTTTTCTTTAAGCGTTTGTTCTACCTTTTCTATATGGGCATCCGTCATCTTTTGAATCTTATCTTGTGCGCCTTTAGACTCATCTTGCGTGATCTCTTTTTCTTTTTCTAACTCTTTAACGGTGTTGTTAGAATCTTTTCGAATATTGCGAATCGCCACTTTAGCTTTTTCCGCCATCGCTTTAGCTTGCTTCACGATCCCTTCTCTTTGCTCACTTGTCATTGGAGGGAAAAAAAGCTTTACGCACTCACCGTCATTGTTTGGATGCACCCCGATATTTGCTTCACTGATCGCTTTTTCAATCGGTGCTACCATCGGTTTTTCCCACGGCGTAATAGCAATAGTCGTCGCATCGGTAGCTAATACATTAGCAACTTGATTAAGAGGTGAAGGGTTTCCGTAGTAATCAACCCGTACATTATCTAAAATAGTCGTCGTTACTTTTCCCGTTCGAAGCGTTTTGAAATCTCTCTTCATCGCTTCAATACTTTTGTCCATATGTTCTTGAGTATCATCATATATTTCATTTAGCATAAATATCCCCTTTTGTTAATATAATTGAACTAAATCTATTGTTTTCATCTTTCATAAATACACGAACGAGATCGCGCTGCAGCTTTAGATCAAGAGTGTGCCTAACCTTGCCCTTTTTTACCTCGATCCAATCACTCCACCCGTGATCGCTGACAAAAATCTGTACATTGTTCACACCCTTTTCTACACTTGCTTCTATCTCTTTAAGCACTCCATCTTTTGGATAGTATGCAGGTTCCCACTGCACATCAAGATAATCCCATCCAAATTTTGCACCAAAGTTATCGATTTCTCCCACTAACGCCATACGAAAGAGGTTATAGGGATCGCTTTTGGCATTCACGCTACCGTTTGATTGGTTCAAAATCGCTTCAAACCCAAAATCTTTGATCGCTTGCTTGACCTCTTTATTGTATGACCCGTAAGGGTATGCATAGTATCTTGGAGTATAGGGCAAGATACCGCTTAAAATATCTTGACATTTTTGCGTATCTTTTTTGATATAATCAAGCTGTTTTGTAGGAAGGTAATCGTGTTTATGTGAATGGCAGCCGATCTCGCCGAATTTTGCAGCTTCTTGTACCATTTTTTCATTCATATACTCTTTTGAATTTTTCCAAAGTACCGTTTCACTTTGCACAAAAAGCGTAAAGGGATAATCATACTCTTTAAAAACTTCAAGACCGTTTTCATAAAAGCTTTTGTAACTATCATCAATAGTAAGCACTACCCACTTCTCATCTATCTCTTTACCCTCATGCAAAGCATCGACAACTTTTGAAAGCGGCACAACTTGGTACCCGTGTTGTTTAAAATACTCAAACTCTGCACGCAATTCATCCATCGGAGTATTGGTAGAGGGGTACCTACTATCACCGAAGCGATGATAAACAAAGATCGTCGCATCAGCAATAACATAAACGCTTAAAAGTACAAAAAGTACCGCTTTTTTCATTTTTGTCTCCTAATTTGTCGGAGCTTGAGGAACGTCACTATCGCTTTGCGGTACTGCTGAAGCGGGAGCAGGTCGCTCTATCGCCATCTCATCCATAATCGATTGCGTATTGTCTTGATTATAGAGGTATCCCAAAAACAGAGTATTAACAACAAAGGCAAGCGCAAGCGTAAAGGTAAGTTTTGTTAAAAACCCGCCTGATCCCTTCTGCCCAAAAACAGATTCATTACTACCACTATAAGCACCCAACCCGATGCTAGAACTTTTTTGCATAAGCACTACTACGACGATGAGAAGCGCTAAGATGATTTGAACAATTAACAATGTACCGGCCAATTTATTTCCTTGCTTTTTTAATTTTGTGATTACTTAGTTAGGCGATTATATCCAAAGATAAATTAAACTTCACTAAGGGTTGTGATATAATTTCATAAAAAGTAGCAAATGAAGCATATCAAAGAGTTTAATCGATACGCCCACACTTACGATAGTTACAATATTATTCAAAATCAAGTCGTTCAAGACCTTATGCACAAGATCCAAACAAGACCAAAAAAGATTGTGGATTTAGGATGCGGCAGCGGAGCAGTGTATAAAGCTATCCGGTGGCAGTTTGACTCCTTTGTCGCCGTAGATAAAAGTCAAGCTATGCTTGATCTGCACCCCTGTACCAATGTCACAAAACATGCTCTGTGTATCGAAGAGTTTAGATACGAAAAATTTAGCGATCACTTTTTCATCTCCGCTTCGGCACTACAGTGGTGTCGTGACTTGCGTCCTGTTTTTGGGGCGTTGCGCCACAGTGAATTTGCCTTAGCGATCTTTACGGCAAATACGTTTAGATCACTGCACAGCTTTGCCAAGACCCAATCACCGATTGTTCAAAAGGATGCGGTACTGTCTTTAGCTAATGAGTTTTTAGATTGCGAT
>JBNJHJ010000175.1:0-3865 GCA_051748365.1 Campylobacterota bacterium | reverse complement strand
ATAAAAGCCTATTCGGTAGAGGAGCCTGAGCGTGTATTTGTACTGCGAAACAGTACATTTATCTATCCTAGATATGATATATATTTAGAAAAGACAAAAAAGGGAGAGTAGTCATGGAAAAAGTGATTTCTGTATTTTTAGTAGTGTTAGCTGCGTTTACACTGTGGGCTGTTCTTACAAATAATAACGCTTTTGTAGGATAAGTGTTTTATGAGTAAAATAGTTTTGGGGATAGTAGCAACACTGCTACTTCCCGTTTTTTTGCATGCAAGTTTTATTGTGCATAATGATTTAGGTGTAGACCGTTCTGCTAAGCAGATGGTAGATACAATGGGTGAAGAGTTGCTTGAAAAAACCGGTATACACGCTTTAGTGTATGTAACGGCAAAAGAGCTTGAACGCGGAGAGAGTGCGTATGACTTAGTAGAAGAGTATAAAGATAACGATAAAGAGCAGATTTTTTTATTTATAGCTCCAAATAGCCAACGCATTCATATATTAACATTTGATGAAAATCTTAACAAACTTATTGATAAAGATGATATTCTAAGCTATGCTATCGGTGTAGTGGTGTCAAAAGATAAAAACTCGATGATTGATAAACTCAATATCGCAATAGTACAATCTTATTCCGAGCTTGCCGATCAAGTCGCTAAAAGCAAAGAGGTAACGCTTCAAACCACTATTGAAAACACAACACAAAATACAATCAATATACTCAGAATAATCGTATGGACAGGATCTATTGTTTTGTTTTATGCAATGTTTGTTAGTCCATATTTAAAAAGACGTGAAAAGAAAAATAAAGAGGATGGAAACAATGTCTCAAAAAAGAACTAATTTTTGGCCCGAATCGGTTGCTGCAATACTTATTGCAGCGGCGTTGCTACTTGTTTGGACAGTGTACAAAACAAGTTCAATGCCTGTGCAAGAGGAAAATATTTTTATGAGTACGTATCAAGATGTGGATATGAACGCAGAAGATTTTGTACGGCAAAACAACCTGTTTTTTGATCGATTTGATATCAAATTGAGCTCTGAGTATACTCAAAAAGAGTATGATGAGGAATTTTATAAAAAGCGCGGCATGTTTAAAAGAGTGATCGATCCGGATGAACCGATTGTGTTGCAAGTTTCTGATACGCAAAACAATGCAGTGAGTGTAGATGATATCACCGTTATTGTGTCAAGACCCACAACACGTGTTAGTGACACTGAAATTGCTCTTGTTCGCCAAAATACAGGTGAGTATGTTTTGCAAGATGTAACTTTTGATTCTAGCGGAAGATGGCAGCTTGTAGTGAAGGTTCAAAAAGGTGAATATGTGGGGTTTAAAAATATTGAAATCTATGTAGAGTGATGAACGACCTCTATATCTATCCTACTTCAAGGGCAGCAAGACAAGCAACAAAAGCCCTTGCTCCGCAACATAGTCTGCACACTACTATCACGACAATCGCGCAGTTTTTACAAAAAGCTATCTATGTAGAAGATAAAATTTTCATCGATAAAAATAAACGCATGCTTTTTTTTAGAGAAAATATCGACGCAACACTTTTTACAAAAAGTGAAATCTCGTTTAAACTTTTTGAAGAGTTGGCGTATGAGAAGATAGAATTAGAAGCACTCTTAGAAGTAGATACGTATGCACAGTATGAAAACCAGATTATGCAACTACAAACGTTGCGAGAAAATTATAGAGCGTATCTTGATGAACGGGGCTATACAGACCGTTTTTTGGTACCGCAATCATATAGTTTAAGTAAAGGGTATATACAAAACTTTGATCATATTACTTTTTATTTAGACGGGTATTTAACGCAGTATGAGTATGATTTGATGCATGAGATCGCTAGGATTGTACCGTTTAAGATAGTGGTGCAGATCGACAGGTTTAGCAAAAAAAATATCGATAAATTCAGCCATTATGAGCTTGAGAGCGGGTTTTGTTATGAGTTAGACCTGAGCCACCAAACAAGCAAAAAACTCCATTCTTTGCATGATGCAATCGATGCTAAGGTGTATTGTGTTTCACAGCGTTATGAGCAGATCTATTTTATTTTTGATGCGATCAATAAACTGCTTGATAGCGGGATAGATGCCCAAGATATAGCCGTAATTATTCCCGATGAAAACTACAAAGATATGATAAAAAGCTTTGATAAAGCAGGCTACTTAAATTTTGCGATGGGATTTGATTTTCAAAATTCTGCACAGTATAAGTTTTATGAAGCGATCTATAAGATGTTAAAAAGTGCAGACCCTGCTGATAGACTTAGAGTGCAGATGTTAGGGATAGAAACACAGATTCGTGACACAAAAATGGGCGTTGCGGATTTTGTAGTGCAGCTTGAACAACTCAAAGAGGTAAAAGATGAAAAGATAGAGGAGAAACTGTTTTTTTTCAAAAAGTGTTACAGCGATAGTGTTTTATACTTTCATGAGTTTTTGTATCTCTTTTTGCAAGATTTAAAACAGATTCGTATTGATGATGTCGGTGGTGGAGAGGTAACGGTAATTGGAGCTCTTGAGAGTAGGGGTGCTACGTTTAAAGGTGTCGTGGTCATTGATTTTAATGAAAATTATGTGCCAAAGATCAATCAAAAAGATATCTATCTTAATAGTAGTGTTAAGGCAAAATTAAACCTCCCTACACGCAGTGATAGAGAAAATTTGCAAAAACACCTCTACTACAGTATCTTCACAAAAGCGCAAGAGGTCTATATTTGCTACATTGATAGCGAACCTAAATCAAAGTTTTTATATGAGCTTAACCTCCAAAATGCCCAAGAGTTACAGATTGCACAGGAGAATTTTTTTAAGATACATGCAGCATCAAAAGAGATTGAAAAAGAGGTCTCTTTTGATGCCAAAGCTGTTATCTGGTCTAGCACGATGCTGCAAGTCTATCTTGATTGTTCTATGCGCTTTTATTTTCAATACATTCAAAAGATCGCAAAACCACAGCAAAAAGAGCTTAATGAGGGGGCGATACTACACCAAATCTTAGCCCAATGCAAAGAGTTTAGTCAAGAAGAGATTCAAAAACAGGTGCATCATTATGCTCCTAATATTTTTTATCAAAAGCTGTGGATAAAAAAATTACAACCTCTTATTCAGATGCATCTAAGCTATCCCGGAAAAGTTATAGGGCGTGAAATAGCTGCGCAAAAAGAGATCGCAGGTCTACAGTTTCGCGGCAGAGCCGATAGAATTGATCTCCTTGATGACGCAACGCATCTGTTAATTGATTATAAAAGTGGTACAATTGCAAATAAAGTACGCAATCTTGAGACACTAACTGACTTTCAAATGCCGATATACGCAGAGCTTTTTAGTGAGTATAAGCCAAATCTTGCGTATTTGGGAATATTTGATGCAAAGTTTGAGGATGTTGCCGCACTTGAACAAAAGAGTGAGTTGTTTTACTCCCATCTTGTCAAGCTCAAGCAAACAAAACAGCTACAGATACAAAAGTGTGACAACTTAGCCAAGTGCACCTATTGTCCATACACACTATTTTGTAAACGAGGGGAATACAGTTGATTGAACAAAGTACCAATGTACAGTTACGAAAATATTTAAAAGAGTTAAACATTCTTTGCGTTGATGATGCAAAGTCTATCCGAGATTCGTACAAGCACATATTAAACTCTTACTTCAAAGAGGTTTATATTGTCGCTGACGGTGTGGAAGCACTAGAGATGTTTAAGAAAAAAAGTATCGATATTGTTATTACCGATTATATGATGCCCAATATGAACGGATTGGAGCTTACAAAAGAGTTGCGAAAAATCGATAAGATCGTGCCTATTATCTTAGTGACGGCGATGAAAGAGAGTGAAATACTGCAAGAAGCGCTGAA
>JBNJHJ010000174.1:0-3908 GCA_051748365.1 Campylobacterota bacterium | reverse complement strand
CCTGTGCAAACCTATCAAAAGCCCTATCTCCAAGCTCTACCGCTTTTTTTAACAGTGCGATCTCTTTTTGAGTTTTTACCGCTCTTTTTTTCCACGAAAAGTCCACTTTTGCTCTGTAGTTGATACTGTATTTTTGCAAAGCATCAAAGCTTTGCAACTCCCACTGCTTAGGATCATACACTAAAGATTTCACGCGGTGCTTGCGCAAAATCTCTCGTGTAGTTTTGATAAGATTACTACTTTGTACAACTTCAAATTGCGCACCTAAACTATCGCTAGCTTCTTGAGTGTATCTGCCGTCGGTGATAAAGTAGCCGTCACTGCCAAGAGATAAAAAGATGGCGTTATCGCAGCTATATCCGCACTCATAATAGATCGCGTTTTCGTTTTTGACAATGTAGTTTTGCATCTTTGTTAACTTTGCTGCTGCGCTTGTTGCTGTTTTTGCGCTTCACGCTGCTGTTTTACTTCATTGAGAATCTGTGTCATCCCCACCATCGCCATGTGGTAGCTAAAGGGACCAAACCCCACAATCTGTCCCGAACAAACAGGAGCGGTCAAGCTTTTTTGTCGAAACTCTTCTCTTTGGTGGATGTTTGAAATGTGCACCTCGATAGTAGGGATTCTCACCGCTGCAAGTGCATCACGAATAGCAATAGAGGTGTGCGTATACGCTGCGGGGTTGATAATGATCCCGTCAGCCTCTCCTAAACACTCTTGGATTCTATCTACGATCTCACCTTCAAGATTGCTTTGAAAAAACTCGATCTCTACCCCGCCTTGCTTTGCAAAGTTTTCCATCTGCGCATGGATATCCTCAAGCTTCATCGCGCCGTACATATTTTGATCTCTTACCCCTAGCATGTTGAGATTGGGTCCTTGTATCACTACTACTTTCATCTGAATCCTTTGATTTTTGATATAATTTTAGCAAAAAGTAGGTTAAGTAGCGATGACAATTGTAAAAGCAGGGTATTTATATGTTGGCGGTGAGTTTAGAAGCGATCTTGCCTTTGCGTATGAAGATAAAATAATAGCAATAGAGAGTTTTGAAAACTTACAAAAACGTTTCAAAGATGCACAGGTAATTGATTGTAGCGACAAAACAGTGATGCCGGGTCTAGTCAATGTCCACCAGCATTTAGAATTTAGCGCCAACAGCGCAACGCTTACCTACGGTAGCTTTATGCCGTGGCTGCATAGCGTGATTGAAAATAGAGAGGAGTTGATGCATGCGTGCACAGATGAGCTCATGGCAAAGCAGTTGCAATCGCAACTACAAAGCGGCACGACTACTATCGGCGAAATCAGCAGCACCGGAGTTGATCTTAATGCATGCGCTCAAGCCAAACAAAGAGTAGTGTTTTTCAATGAACTCATCGGCTCAGATCCAAAGATGGTTGATGCGCTGTATGGAGATTTTAACTCTCGCCTCAGCGCTTCAAAAGCACACACAAGCGATAGATTCTATCCTGCTTTAGCCATCCATTCGCCCTACTCGGTGCATCCGATACTGCTGCAAAAAGCGCTCAAACAGGCAAAAAAGGAAGGTTTACGTTGCAGTACGCACTTTCTTGAAAGCAAAGATGAACAGCAGTGGCTACAACAAAACAGCGGTGGCTTTTTAGAGTTTTTTGATACGTTTTTCGGCACCCAAAAAGCGATCAACAGTGCCGATGCCTTTTTAGATGCATTTACAGAGCCTACGCTTTTTACCCACTGCAACTACGCCGATAGTTTACAAAAAGTAAAACTGCAAAAGCACTTTATCACCCACTGCCCCGTATCAAACCGATTGCTTGGAAGCAAAAAGTTAGAGATTCAAGATATACACAACCTCTGTCTTGCAACCGATGGACTCAGTTCTAACAGGTCGCTAAGCCTTTTTGATGAGATGCGCGCAGCGCTGATGATCCACGATAGCTGCAATTTGCAAAGATTAAGCCAAAAGCTGTTACAAGCAGTCACCACTAACCCTGCAAAAGCGCTGAAACTGCCTATCGGAGAGATAAAAGAGGGAAACTTTGCAGATTTTATCGTGCTCAAGACACCGACAAAAGATAAAACACAACTGCCGCTGCAACTGATTTTGCACACACAAAAAGCAAGCAGCGTCTATGTAAGCGGTAAACAAGTGGTGTAGTCGTTGCCCCGTCATCCCCAACTTGATTTCTTGCCACGGCAGAAACTGTCATGACGTCGCGTCATCCCCAACTTGATTCCTTGCCACGGGCAGAAACTGTCATGACGTCGCGTCATCCTGAACTTGATTCAGGATCTCTGTAGTCAAACCAACCCGTCTCAAACGTCGAACCCAGATGCCAAATCAAGTTTGGCATGACGCAGGGGCGCACAATGAACAGAGATACCATCCATTCGCGTCATCCTCCAATTTAATTCAGGATCTAGGTCGTCAAACCAACCCATTTCGCAAGTTTGGCACAACAAGCACCTTCCAAGCATTAACCTAAGGATGGTATAATATCAAAAACTAAAAAGGGTAGCTATGATCAGACGTTTTTTTCAAGGGATTAAAAACACTTTAGGATTTATTCAAAACCACTTTAAGGCGATGATATTTTTGCTTATTTTGTATCTTATCTTTGCTCCATCACCACAATCAACCGCTCCTGCACCCAATTTAGCGCAAGTTGATCTTAGTGGAATGATCCTTGATCACACCGAGGTCACGACAAAACTACAGCAACTCAATGATGATGAGAGTATCAAAGGGATCTTGCTCAATGTAAACTCCCCCGGTGGCATGGTGCCGCCTTCTATTGAGATCGCGCAAGCTATCAAGCGCATTGAAAAGCCCGTTATTGCTTATGCTAGCGGTACTATGGCAAGTGGGAGTTACTATTCTAGTATCTATGCAGATATGATCATTGCCAACCCCGGAAGTTTGATCGGTTCAATCGGAGTGATATTTGACGGGATGAATGTGGGAGAGCTTATGGATAAAGTAGGCGTCGCGCCCCAAACAATCAAAGCGGGAAAATACAAAGAGGTCGGAACGCCAAAGCGAAAGTGGAGCGAGTATGAACGCCAAGAGTTGCAGCAAGTTGCCGATGATGTGTATGAAATGTTTATTACCGATGTAGCCGGAGCACGAGGACTTGATGTAGACAATCATCAAGCCTATGCCGATGCGCATATCTTTACGCCCAAACGCGCACTTGAGCAGGGCTTGATCGACAAGATCGCAACGATGTATGATGCGAAAAAAACACTTGAAGACCTAAGCGGCGTGCAGGAAGCTAGGTGGAAAGAAAAAGATAAGTTTGAAAAGCTGCTAGAGCGTCTTGAAGCAAGTTTTCACACTTTTTTAAGCAGTTATCACACGCAGCTTAAAGCTATGCTTTAATGTTTTTGCCCACCACCCAAAAAGAGCTTGCGCAACTTGGCTGGAAACAGCTTGATGTGATACTCATAAGCGGGGATGCCTATATCGACAGTCCCTATATCGGTGTTGCGGTTATCGGCAAAGTCTTGCTTGATGCAGGATTTACGGTAGGCGTCATCGGACAGCCTGATCTTGAAAGCGAAGATATCAAAAGATTGGGTGAGCCAAAGCTTTTTTGGGGCGTAAGCGGCGGCAGCGTGGATTCGATGGTGGCAAACTATACCGCAAACAAAAAGTTTCGAAACAGTGATGATTATACCCCGGGAGGCAAAAACACTAAACGCCCCGACCGCGCGGTGATTGCCTATACCAACCTCATCCGCCGCCATTTTAAAGATACCGCTCCAATTGTTCTAGGGGGGATCGAAGCAAGTTTGCGACGTATTACGCACTATGATTTTTGGTCAAACAAGCTGCGCCGCCCCGTTATCTTTGATGCCAAAGCCGATGCTATCATCTACGGCATGGCGGAGCGTTCGGTGCTTGATTTTGCGCAAGCACT
>JBNJHJ010000173.1:0-3925 GCA_051748365.1 Campylobacterota bacterium | reverse complement strand
ACTTCATGCGGTATGAGATAAGAGCCAATATAGAGCGCCTAGTCGCAACAAAAGATATTGATAGAGGACAAAGTGTGAATATGGCAAATGTTGCAAAAAAGATGGTACCATGGCAAAACAGTCACCGTGAGTATATACAAACAGTACAAAACTCCGTAGCAAGATACCATATCGCACAAGGCACGGCGATAACAAAAAATATGGTCGAACAAACACCCGATGTCAAAAGAGGGCACACGATCAAATGCCGATTTAAACAAGATAATATCATTATCGAGTTTGATGCAACGGCACTGAGTGACGGAGTGGTCGGGGAAGAGATACGGGTACAAAAAGGGCTAGAGATATACAAAGCAAAAATATTAGCAAAAAACTTAGTGGAGATTTTATGAAAAAAATTGTCGTTGCAACAAGCGGTGCAAGTGGAGTAGGGTTAGTTAACGGGTTTATCAAAAATTTGCCCAATGAGTATGAGGTGCATTTTATCAAATCTAAAAACGCTGCAATTGTAAACAGCAAAGAGGGTTCAAACGTTGTCTTTCATGATGAAGCTGATATTGCTGCTTCTATTGCAAGTGGAAGCTTTGGTGCTCATATGATGGCAATTATTCCAACGAGTATGAATACTCTCGCAAAGATCAGTTGCGGCATTGCCGATAACCTTGTATGCCGCGCCGCAAGCGTAATGCTCAAAGAGCGTAGGACGTTACTACTTGCACCTCGAGAGATGCCTTTTAGTCCGATAGATTTGGAAAATATGCACAAGCTATCGCAACTTGGAGTGATTATTGCACCGCCGGTAGTGGCGTACTATTCTCAAATTAAAACTCTTGAAGATATGGAAAATTTCTTAATTGGAAAGTGGTATGATCAGCTAGGAATTGAACATGATCTGTTCAAAAGATGGCAAGGCTAAAACCCAAAAGGGGTTTGCCCTTTAGCCTTATGATTGCTCTGCAATCTCATCTTCAATATCGATAGGATCACTTTCTTCTTTAGGGCATTTAGCGATGTTGACAACCTTGTCGCTGCCTACGGTGACCACTTTAACGCCGCTTGTATTACGTCCGGCTTTTCGGATCGTTTCCATATCCACTCGAATCATCTTTCCTGCACTTGTTAAGCACATCAGATCTTTATTCTCCTCTACAATAACAACACCTACAAGATCACCCGTAGAAGGAGTGAGCTTCATTGCAATCACCCCTTTACCGGCTCTACTTTGTTCTCTGTACTCTTTGGCTTCGGTTCGTTTACCAATCCCTTTTTCACTCACTGTAAGCAGTTCACTATCTTCGGAGTTGATGGTGGTTGCACCTTCTAGATAGTCTCCAGGGATCTTAAACTTAATCGCCGTAACCCCTCTTGCACTTCGACCGATCTCTCTAGCATCGCTTACTTTAAAGCGGATACATAGTCCCTTGTTGGTTATCGCAAAGAGCCATTTTGTCTCAGGAAGCACGATATGGGCTTCCACTAACTCATCATCTTCATCGAGATTGATCGCTCGAATCCCTACGGTTCTGATATTTGAAAATTCATTGAGATTTGTTCGTTTGACAATCCCGTTTCGCGTAAAAAACGCCAAAGATTTATCGTTTTCAAAATCCGTTGTCGGAATGATCGCTTTGATATTTTCATTTTCTTCAAGATTGATGAGATTAACAACCGCTTTTCCTTTGGCACTTCTACTGCCTTCAGGAATCTTGTGTACCTTGAGCCAGTACAGTTTTCCAAGGTCGGTGACAAACATCAACGTATCATGGGTATTAGAGATAAAAAATCGCTCGATAAAGTCATCATCATGCGTTGTAACGGCAGTTTTACCCTTGCCGCCGCGGTTTTGTTTTTCATAATTTTTAATCGGTACTCTTTTGATATAACCTCGGTGGGTGATTGTGACAACCATCGGTTCATTAGGAATAAGGTCTTCTATATCGATCTCATCGTAATCATCTTCGATGTTGGTTCTTCGAGGGCTTGAGTAGTGCTGCTTGATCTCGACAAGCTCTTCTTTAATGATCTCGTTGAGCCTGCTTTCACTTTTTAAGATCGCTTCTAAAAACTCGATGAGTTCAAGTAGCTCTTTGTATTCAGCTTCAATCTTATCTCTCTCAAGACCCGTTAATCGCTGCAATCGCATATCCAAAATCGCTCTTGCTTGAATTTCGCTAAGAGAAAAATCGTTCATCAACCCATCTTTTGCTTCATTGGCATCACTGCTTGCACGGATCAGTTTCACAATAGCATCGATATTATCAAGTGCTATCTTTAAGCCTTCTAAGATATGCGCTCTTGCTTTTGCCTTTTCAAGTTCAAAGATCGTTCTTCGGATCACAACGGTTTTACGGTGTTTTAAGAAAGTATCTAGTACTTCATTGAGCGTAAATACTTTGGGTTCTTTATTATACGTTGCAAGCATAATGATCCCAAAAGTCGTCTGCATTGCCGAAGATTTGTAGAGGTTATTAAGAACAATCTCACTCATTGCATCACGCTTAAGCTCAATCACTACGCGCATCCCGTCACGGTCACTCTCATCACGTACAAGTGAGATACCCTCAATCACTTTTTCTTTTGTCAAATTAGCGATCTGTTCTATAAGTTTAGCTTTGTTTACCTGATAGGGAAGTTCATCGATAACAATAACCTCTTTGCTTCCTTTGGTTTCGATATGGTGCTTTGCGCGCACTTTGATACGTCCACGACCCGTGGTATAGGCATCGATGATCCCCTTTTTCCCAAAAATAGTCCCGCCGGTTGGAAAGTCAGGCCCTTTGACAACTGAAAGCAGGTCTTCACCCGTTGTTTCGGGGTTGTCGATCTTTAGAATAAGCGCGTCAACGATCTCATCAAGTCTGTGTGGCGGAATATTTGTTGCCATCCCCACTGCAATCCCGTTACTTCCGTTTACAAGTAGGTTGGGCACTCTTGTAGGAAGTACATCGGGTTCACTCATCGTATCGTCGTAGTTGGGGATAAAATCAACCGTATCTTTATCGATATCTTTAAGCAACTCTTCAGAGATGCGCGTCATCTTTGCTTCGGTGTACCGCATCGCTGCTGCGTTATCGCCGTCAATTGACCCGAAGTTCCCCTGTCCGTCAATAAGCGGTGCGCGCATAGAAAAGTCTTGTGCCATTCTTACAAGTGCATCATACACTGCCGTGTCACCGTGGGGGTGGTATTTACCGATTACGTCCCCGACGATCCTTGCACTTTTTTTGTATGAAGATTTGTGTGAAAGTTTCAGTTCATTCATCGCGTGAAGGATTCTTCGGTGAACGGGTTTTAACCCATCCCTAACATCGGGCAAAGCACGTCCGATGATTACACTCATTGAATAATCAAGGTAACTGCTTTTCATGCTATCTTCGATTTTTACTTTTGATACGTTGCCATCGTTGAACAGATCGCTCATATGGTTCCTTTATGTTTTTATCTGTGCATTAATAAGGGTTATTTTATCTATAGTTGACTTAAAGTTAGATATAATTTCGTCAAATATTCTGTTTTTACGGGCTTTGCAGCATGGTTAAGCTATAAAAGAAGGTAGTGTAATGATAGCGTTGGTTGATTATAATATGGGAAATTTAGCAAGTGTAAAAAATGCTTTTGAAAAAGTTTCAAGCAGGTGTGAACTTGTTAGCGATCCCCATAAACTTAAAGAGTACGATAAAGTTTTGCTTCCCGGAGTCGGTGCGTTTGGTGATGCGATGGGGCATCTTCGAAGGAGCGGAATGGATGAAGCGATTTGCGAGTATGCACAAAGCGGCAAATATATTCTAGGGATATGCCTTGGGATGCAGGTGCTGTTTGAAAGAGGTCTTGAGTTTGGAGCAAGTGAGGGGTTAGGCTTGGTTGACGGTGAAGTTGTAGCGTTTGACACGGCACAATTTACACAAAAGCTTAAAGTCCCGCACAT
>JBNJHJ010000172.1:0-3930 GCA_051748365.1 Campylobacterota bacterium | reverse complement strand
GGCGAATAATGTTTTTAAACTTTCCTTGAGTGTTGAGGTAATCGTTGAGTTTGGTTCTTGCGGCAAACGCTTCTTTCATATCCGTATCGTGTCCGAGTTTTTGCTGCAACTTGGTATTGATATAGACAATATTGCCCTCATTGTCGTATTTGCGTATACAGTTTGTAGCATCGATCAGTTCTAAATACTGTTCAAACTCATTGATCAATGCCCTGTGGTTTTTGTGATCAATCTGCCACTTTTGTTTTAACACTTTTTTGTATTGATCGTTTTGCTTTTGGGCGACGATCTTTTTTGCCAAAAGTTCCAACTCCTGCTTTAGCTGCATAAAATCAAGCGGTTTTGTAAAAAACTTATCACACCCTGCATTGATCGCTTTGATCAAAAAATCCGTATCGTTGGATCCTGAAAAAAGAACGACAACCTGTTCATAATCAATTTTTTTTATCTCTTTTAAAAGATCGATTCCGTGCATCACAGGCATTCTAATATCGCTAATAACCAGATCGATCGGTTCCTTTTGATAGATCTTGATCGCTTCTTGACCGTTTGAAGCGCTATGTACCTTTTTGCAAAGCTTTGAGAGGTTTTGAGAAACCAACTCCTTGATCTGCATTTCATCATCTACAACCAAAAGCTCGAGATTTGCAAGATACATAAAAATCCTTTATAGTACTACATGTTTTGTTATTATTTTGGCATAATATTATTTTTTGACTTTAATAAATAGAAAGGTTACAACGGTTTGATAAAAAAGCGACAATTTGACCGATATCAAATTAAAATCGTCAAAATTCATCTATACTTTGGATGAAAACTTACCGTTATTATGACATGACCTCCTTATAATATAATAAGATCGCATAACCTCGAAACAGCAAACGGTAAGTTTGAGGCATTTTAGCAAGAAGGGGCAAGATGAAAGCTATCTTTTTGATTTTTTTAACAACTTTTACACTCCATGCACAGGGCATGGGAAATCTCTTTTTTGAAGGCAATTGTATTACGTGCCATCAGATAGAAAAAGCGATCTCAGCCCCTTCGGTTAAAGAAGTCACGCAAGTCTACAGAGAAAAATACCCGCAAAAACAGCAGTTTATTGATAAGATGCATAGTTGGGTTCAAGACCCAAAGGCACAAACGGCACTTATGCACGAAGCGATTGCTAAATATGAATTGATGCCCAAAATAGCGTATGATACCTACACTCTCAAAGAGATTGCTGCGTTTATGTACGATAACTTTTAACTTTTTGCTGCTGCATTGACATATATCAATGAAAATAATTTTCAAAATCCTTATAATGAGGATACAGTTTAGTATTAAGGGTATATAATGCCAAAGTTTGCAACAGTAAAAGCAAAACAGAAAAAGAGGAGAGAATGCTTTATTTAATAGCTAAATTAGCACATATCTTTTCCGTACTGATATACGGGGGATTTTTATTTACCGATAATCTTATCTTGATGCGGATGCAAAAAAGTTTACCAAAAAAAAAGTATGAAGAGGTACGGGGATATTTCAAAGATTTTACGCGTGCAATCGTACCCAAAGCGCTCATCGTGGCGGTGGTGTCGGGTATCTATCTTTTTAGCGTGCATTTTGGAAGCATCGCACAAGAAGAGGGGCCCAGTAATTACCAAATACTACTTCTAATCAAAGCGTTTTTAGGGCTTTGGCTTGGGATTCGAGGCATTTTGCAAGTATTTTTCGGCGTGCAGCCGCTGCTTTTTAAAAGCCACCGATTTCCCTTTTTATCGGTAGTTGTCATCGTTTTTATTTCACAAGTGATGTTAGGGGTATAAAGCAGAGATATTGCATAAAAGAGAACTCTCTTTTATGCAAGCTTTTAAAAGCTGTATCGTAGGTTTAAATACGCGTATCTTCCCGGTTCGTTGATTAAAAAGCTGTTGTCCGTTGTCATGTCACCGACTAAGTTAACGTCGTTGTATGTATTTGTTGCGGCGTATGTCTTATCAAACACGTTATCAACTCCCACCGTTACGTCGATATTTTTATGTACGATGTGGTTGTATTTTACGTTTACGATGCCGTACCCCGCTAGTCTTTGTTCACCGTTATCTTCATCGTAGCTGCTCCACGCTTTTTGTGCAACCACTTCTGTACTAAGTGTAGCGTTTGTAAAAGCGTAGCTTAACCCCAAATTTGCTTTAAGCGGCGGAATCTCTGCTAAGTCTGTATCGCTTTGTCCCTCAATCGCTTCATCTTTTTTGCCTTTAAGGTAAGCTAACGCATAATCCAACGTCAAGTTTTCAACCAACGTATGCGACCCCGCAACGTCAAAACCGTATATTGTTGCATCGATATTGGTAAATGCGTTTAATCCGCCTTGATTGTAAATATAATCTTTTAACTGACTGTAAAACGTTTTAACCTTTACATTACCGCTTCCGTAGTTGATGCTATAGCCTAAATTTGCCTCATAGTTTTTGGTTTGATCTAAGTTAGGATTACCGACGAGCCCTCCTTGATTGTTTTTAAAGTACAACTCTCTTGCATCGGGAACTCTGCTTGATTTTCCGGCACCTATGAACACTTCGGAATTTGCATCGAGCAAATACGTAAGCATCGCATTTGCGTTAAATGAATCGTAGTCGTTATCTTTTTCCATGCCGCCGTGCTCAATTCTTGTGTCGTCCACACGCATACCGCCTTGGAGGATAAAATCGTTGATCTTACGTTGTGCTGTAGCAAAAATAGCGTTGTTTTTTGTATCGGTATCGTTGATACTTTCTCGTCCATTGATAGGATTTGCCGTATTTGATGCAGAGTATTTACCGTCCCAGTTTCGAGTGCTTGTATCAAGTCCGACGGTAAAATCTATATCGGCAAGGTTAAACTCATTGCTAATCTTACCTCCTCTCACATCGGTTTCTAAATGGTTGGTAACAATTCCCGGTGCTGCTGTAGCAGAGACATTTCTATATGCCGTATCCATGGGGTGATCTACATCGGTTTTATAAAGTTCAATATCTAAAATCTGAGAAAATCTGCCTAAATCATACGCCGAGTAACCAAGCGTGTACATATTTGAATCGTCATACACCGCATCCATCGGGCGAGAAGGGTAGAGTACGCCGTCGCTTTCGGCTCTTTTGTAGCCAAGTTTTACTTCATGGTTATCCCCGATATCAAAATAGGTTTTTACCATAAACGTTTTTTTCTCATACGCTTTTGCATCCTTTTTGCTGTCTTTGTATCGATTGCCTGCAGGAGCTACCGCGTCAAGCTGCTGTGCAAAAGTTTTACCGTCACCGTCTTCGTATTGGTCGGATTCTTCATACGATCCACCAACCAATATTCTAAAGTTATCCATCCCTCCGCTTGCTGTTGCGCTTGCTTTTTTGTAGCCAAAACTTCCTACATTAAGGTTGATATCCCCGCTGAACTCTTTGGTCGGCTTTTTTGTCTCAACTGTGACTAACCCGCTTAGCGTACCGAAGTTTTTTACATCATATGGACCTTCAACTACCGCAACGTTTGCAACGTTGTTAGTTTCGATGTGTGAAGTAGGCGGATCCATTCTATTGGGGCACGCTCCGTAAATCTTTGCTCCGTCGATTAGCACGTTAATGTTGTCTTTTTTTTGACCGCGTAAAATGATATCATTTGCAATTCCGCTGCCGCGAACAAGTGAAATATTAGCATTTGCTTTACTCAGTGCCTCGGCTAAATCGGCAGATTTTAACTCTTCGCCGCTGATGTCATCATACGCTACGGCAGTAGGTGCGACACTTTCAACCTCTATAGTTCCAAGATTTGAACTATTTGCAAATAGCATCGAAGTCGCTACCAGTGAGAGGGTAACAGTTTTTTTCATAACACATCCTTTTATATTTTTTCCTAAGTTATTTAAGTTTGCGTTATTATTGTAATAAGAACGTGTTAATTATTTGTTAATTTTAAAAG
>JBNJHJ010000171.1:0-3944 GCA_051748365.1 Campylobacterota bacterium | reverse complement strand
TGGCGGTATTGCGGGATTGATGGCAGCGATTGAAGCAAAAACAAGCAACAATAAAGTAGCTATCATCACCAAAGGCAATATCTTTAAATCAAACTCTTCCCTTGCTAGCGGCGGTATCAACGCTGTTATGGACAACAGATACAAATATGTAGGAAAACATATAGACGATACGCTCAAAGGCGCAAAGGGTTTAGGCGATGAAAAAGCAGTATCGTATATGTGCAAACAAGCTGCAAGCACGATAAAAAAACTTGAGTATTACGGTGTTGCGTTTGACAAAAATGAAGATGGCACCATCGCACAAAGAGGATTTGGCGGTACAAAAGAAAAACGTACCTGCTATGTAGGTGATAAAACAGGCTCAGCTATCACAATGGCTCTTATAAAAAAAGCAAGATCTTTAGGAGTTGATTTTATCGGCAACACCTTTGTACTTGACTTAGCACGCCTTGGCAAAAAGATAAGCGGCGTTGTGGCACTGCGTAAACTTGACAGTTCTGTACTTGTATACCCCGCAAAAGCTGTAGTGTTTGCAGGTGGAGGATATGGCGGAATATATAGAGGTTATAGCACAAATGCTCCTGATTTCACGGGGGATTTGCAGGCAATTGCTCTTAGAAACGGGTTGAGTTTAAAAGATATGGAGTTTGTACAGTTTCACCCGACAGGCTTTACAAAAACAAGCTATCTAGTGAGTGAAGCAGCCCGTGGAGAGGGGGGATATCTCGTTAACAGCAAGGGTGAACGCTTTGTCAATGAACTTGACACAAGAGATGTTGTAAGCCGTGCGATCTTAGGGGAGTTTAAAGAGGGCAAAAAGGTGTTTTTAGACCTTCGCCACCTTGAGAAAAAGCATCTTCAAACAAAGCTCCCATCACTGTATAAAGCAGCGATGATGCAAGCAGGGGTTGATATAGCAACTGAGCTGCTGCCCATCAAGCCCGTAGCTCACTACTGCATGGGCGGGATAGAAAATGAGATGACAAAAACAGACTTAGAGGGGCTTTTTGTATGTGGAGAGTGTGCTTGCAGCGGTGTTCACGGTGCAAATAGATTGGGAGGAAACTCTTTGCTTGAAGGTGCTGTTTTTGGAGAATTAGCAGGCAACAATGCTTTAAAATACGCAACTGACAAAAAGTTTTTGCCCATTGGTTATGAAGAGATTGTCAAGCATGTAACATTTATTGACAAAACCTTTACACAAGATACCACGAAAAACTTTAACGCCGTGAGAATCTCGATGGGAAAAACGATGTTTGAAAAAGCGGGGATTTTGCGTGATGAAAAGAGCTTGAAAGAGGCTGATAACTATATGAAATACTTACGAAGAGAGTGTGCACAGCTTTACTGTATAGACAAATCCCGTCAAAACAATGTAGAGCTCATCGGTATCTTAGAGCTTAAAAACGCCCTTGAAGTTGCTGATGTGACAATACTCAGTGCCCTAAAAAGGCAAGAAAGCCGCGGGGCACACTATAGAGAAGATTTTACAGAAAGTGATGAGAGCTTACAAAAAAGTATCATTGTTAACAAAAAAGGCGGAAGCTTTAGGGTAGCGTTTGAAAAAAAGGGAGTTTTAGAAAATTTGCGAAAACTGCTTACAAATTAGAATTTTTCCTAACATTCAAAATGAGTAGAAGTTTTTAAAAACTCTTTTGCACTACAGAGTTTCACACCTTTTAAAGTGTGTATTATTATGGCATACTTTTATTTTTTGAGTGTACTGTTTAAAACGTTAAATAATCACTTTTAATTAAATCTTTATTTTTATAAGCATTAAAATAATCAAAGTTTTAGAAAAGTTTTGTTAGATTGAATATATCTTCCACAAAAGGTCTGTCTATGCAAAAACTTTTCCTTCTTCCTTTACTGCTAACAACGCTTCTTTATGGCTTCCAAGTTCAAAAACCCCAGACATATACCCAAGATGACAACGTTACAGGCTGGTTGATGAGTGAAAAGCTTGATGGCATCAGAGGGTACTGGGACGGTAAGCAGCTGCTTAGCAAAAACGGCAATCTTCTCAATCCACCAACATGGTTTATAAAAAACTTTCCCCCTTTTGCACTTGATGGCGAGCTTTGGAGCAAAAGAGGTGAGTTTGAAAAGATTCAAAGTATCGTTTTGACAAAAGAGCCTTCAAAAAGGTGGCAAGCTTTAAGCTACAATATCTTTGAAGTACCTCACGCAAAGGGTGATTTTGTAAACAGATTACAAAAAGCAAAAGAGTGGTTTAGCCAACACCCAAACCCCTACGTCCATATCATCGCACAACACAGATGTAAAAACAAAGCGCACCTACAAAAATATCTTGATAATATCGTAGCAAAAGGCGGCGAGGGCGTGATTGTCAAAGACCCCGACAAACCCTACAGCAGCGGCAGAAGCAGCGCACTCTTTAAGGTCAAAAAGACATATGATATGGAGGGGATTGTCACAGGGCACAACTTGCGCGATGATGGGAGTTTAAAAAGTTTACAGATTCGTCTGCAAAACGGCGTGAACTTTAATCTAGGAACGGGATTTAGTGATGTACAAAGAGCCGATCCACCTAAAATAGGGCAGCTAGTGACGTTTAAGTACTACGGGTTCACCAAAAACGGCAAACCCAAATTCGCAAGCTTTTTGCGCATAAGAAAACAAAACAGATAACTTTGTCTCCTGCTTTTTATAAAGTAAGCATATCTATGTTACAATACTTTTAAAAGTACTTTTAAGGATACGGTTATGGTTATAAATGCAAATGAAGTGAAACAAAAAGGTGTATCGGTATTTGGTAAGCTATTATCAAAAGTTGATGAGCTTATTATCAGTGTAAGAGGAAAAGAAAAATATGTAGTGCTGGACATAGAAAGATACAAAGAGTTTAGAGAACATGAGCTTGACCTGGCACATATGAAAGCTATGGATGACATAAAAAATGGAAGATACAAAACACAAACCGCACAGGAACACATAAAAGAACTTCGTGATGCGCTATAAAATAAAAAGAACCGATGCGTATTTAGCTAAGCTTATAAAGTTTATGAAAAAGCATCCGGATCTAGTTGAAAAATATGCCAAAACTATTGAGCTTTTAGAGATCGATCCTTTTCATCCGTCTTTAAGACTACATAAGCTAAAAGGCAAATTAAGACCTTACCATAGCGTATCAATAAATATGAAATACAGAATTATAATAGATTTTATACTAACAGAAAAAGAGATAATACCTATAGATATAGGCATACATGACAAGGTTTATTAAAATTAATGTAGGGCAACTTATAACGTTTACGTACTACGGGTTCACCAAAAACGGTAAACCCAAATTCGCAAGCTTTTTGCGCACAAAAAAGCGTGAGTAACTAGAAGCTAAACCCTAGTTTGATCATAGTGATATCTTCACTTTGTGATTGATCGGGCATCGTATATAGACCGCTTAAACTTATACCGTTGTTAAAAAGCAGATCAATCCCTAAAGTAGAACTTTTGAAAGTAAACTCTTGCTCCTCATCCGTTTGCACACTATTGTCCTGTGCATCTTCGTTTTCGGTATCGACACGCATATAATCATATTTGTAAAAAAGAGTTGTCATAAAAGGACCCGTTTGTATTGCCGCTTGTACACCGGCTTCCCAGCCTAACCCCTCATCAGTCGATTCGGTAACGTCACGGTCATCTGAATCTGCGTAAGTGACGGTATCGTCGCTTTTGCCGTAATGAAAGGTAGCCCCCGCAAAAGCGATGAAATTAACCCTCTCTATACGGTGCTGCACCTCTGCACGCAACCCGCCGGTTACAAAATCGTAATCCATATCTTGATTGACCTTGCCTACCGTATCATCAACATAGGAGTGGTCGCCGCTTAGATGAAACATCCCCAGTGAAGGTGTCAGCGCAAAACGGTCACTCAAAGCAAACCGTGCACTGCCTTGAATACCGGCACCGTCGACATCTGCATA
>JBNJHJ010000170.1:762-3973 GCA_051748365.1 Campylobacterota bacterium | reverse complement strand
TTAGTTGAAGATAACAGATCACTTGCAAAGCTAGTTGCCAAAAAGATACATGATAGCTTAGAGGTTACGATAGATGTCGCTTATACGATGGCAGAAGCCAAGGAATATATCGGGGCTAATGAGTATTTTTTGACTTTACTTGATCTTAATCTTCCTGATGCTCCAAATGGAGAGATAGTAGGGTACGTTTATTCTAAAAATTTGCCTATGATTGTACTTACGGGTTCTTTTGATGAGCAAACAAGAGAAAAAATACTCAAAAAAGATGTAGTAGATTATGTTACAAAAGGCTCACTTAAAGATGTTCACTACATCGTCGCTAAAATACAAAGGCTGCTAGAAAATAGACGCCATAAAGTTTTAGTCGTGGATGACTCGCAGATGCAAAGAAGAAGAATTGTCAAACTTTTGAAAAATCAAATGTTTGCAGTAATAGAGGCAGTTGATGGGGAGGATGCTTTAGAAAAAGTTCGCTTTGAGGGTGATATACCAATGGTGATAACTGATTACAATATGCCTAAGATGGATGGTTTTGAGCTTACCTTGGCTCTAAGGGAGCTGTATGACAAAAACCAAATGGCAATCATTGCCGTTTCATCTGATGAATCGCAGTTGGTATCGTCAAAATTTTTAAAATATGGCGCAACAGATTTTTTGAAAAAACCCTTTAGTGCGGAAGAATTTAACTGCAGAGTCAATAACACCATTGAAAACCTTGAAAATATAGAAACAATTCAAAATATGGCAAATAAAGATTACATGACAGGATGTTTTAATAGAAGGTACTTTTTTGAAAAAGTAGAACCGATGTATGCAAAAAACAAAGAAACCAATCAAGCTATGGCAATTGCTATGCTAGATATTGATAAATTTAAAAATGTCAACGATACTTACGGCCATGATGTGGGTGATGATGTGATCATAGCTTTAGCGCACAAGCTGCAAGACAGCATCAAAGGCAGCGATATGGTCGCGCGTTTTGGCGGCGAAGAGTTTTGTGTGGTGTTGCAAGATATCGGCAGTGAGAGTGCCTTTGATATCTTTGAGCGGCTGCGTTATGAGATAGGCACTATGGAAATAGATATCGGCAAACAGCAGCCGCTTCACTTTACCGTCTCTATCGGTGTGACTACGGCTTTTGCCGACACTCTTGATGAAGCGATCAACCAAGCTGATATGCTTTTGTACAAGGCTAAAACAGGCGGTAGAAATAAAGTAGTGCTCAATGGGTGAGGGTACTAAAATTAGCTATTTATAATAAAAAATACGCTTACCGGTGCCCATGGAGCACAGCCAAAGCAACAAGGAGAAAGTGTGAAATTGATCAAGAAAGTTGTTTTATTATTTATTGCAGGGATGTTTTTGTGCATATCCCTGCAAGCACAACGAATTCCGTCATTTACTCTTGAGGGAGCATTGCAAAAGAGTGAAACACTCAGAATGAAACCTCAAGACCTCGAAGGACCGTGGGCAAAGGAGTTTGAGATTTTTGATCCCTATATTAAAAAAAATGTTATTTACCGGGGCGTATTGATAGATGAATTTGTAGAGCGATTTGGTGCGCCGCAGACAAAGCGCCTGGTGCTGACTGCAGCTGACAGCTTCAAGGCCGTACTTGAGAAAGAAGAGTGGGAATCTACAAAGATTATGCTGGTGTTTCAAACAGAGGGCAAATATATGGGATTAAAAAATTATGGGCCTTTGCGGATTGTCTATCCAGACTATGATCCAAAAAAAATACAAGTTGTAGAATGGATATGGATGATAAAAACAATTAAGTTTGAAAAGTGAGACGTTTATGAAAAATTCTGTCTTTTTTGTGTTTGTACTGCTTTATGCCGCTACAATGGCAGGTACGGTTGGCTATCTCATCATCAACTACCAAAGCCAAATAAAACAAGTGCAAGTAGAGTTTGCCGACCGAAGATCGGTTCGCTATATCAATAAAAGCTATGCGTATATTCAGCAAAGCTACTCTAGTTATCTGCTTTTTTTGCAAAACGGTCAAAGCAAAATGCGCTATCAAGCACTTGATTCGTTAGATATGGCATCCGGTTTTTTTGCTCTTTCTGCGGGGACGGAGCGTGCGTGTATGCGTAAAACCAAAAAAGGGATTGAGACATTAGCAAATCTGCTTGATCAAAAAGGTGCCAAAGCAGCCTCTCCATCTACCCTGGAGCAGTTTGGAAGTTTAGTACACAACGCGAAAAAATGTATGATGGATACTGAGGTAGATATATGGAAAAAGGTTTTACGAGTGTTTGAAGCTTCAGCGCAAAGGATGGATCAAAATAACAAGATTTTGTTCGCACTCATTGGTTTGCTTATCGTAACACTTGTTTTTGTGGCATATCTTTATCAGCAGCGGCTGCGAGCCCAAAAAAAGATCCAAGATCTCAATACAAGCTTAGAAGACAAGGTCAAAGACCAGACGCAAAAGCTGCGCAAACAGCTCCAACAGCTGCAGTACAAAGACCAAATGCTGCAAGAGCAAGCCAAGCTTGCGGCTATGGGTGAGATGATGAGCGCTATTGCCCATCAGTGGCGTCAGCCTCTAAACGCGCTTGCAATCAGTATTCAAAACCTTGATGATGATTATGCCGAGGGGCTTATTGATGAGGCGTTTGTTGAAAACTTTATCGATAAGCAGATGGATATGATAGCATTTATGAGTAAGACAATCGATGATTTTAGAGACTTTTTTAAAACAGATAAAACAAAAACAACCTTTAGCATAGAAAAAGTATTAAACGATGTCTACAGCCTTTTGCAAGCACAGCTGAAAAATCATAACATCGAGCTTATAATAAGCGGTGAGGATTTTAGTGTTGAAGGTTGTTCGGGTCAGATGCAGCAAGTGTTTTTAAACCTTATAAGCAATTCCAAAGACGCTATTATTGCTCACGCTAAAAGCGGAACAATAACAGCAGTCCTTGATGATAAAGAAAAAAAGATATCGTTTTGCGACAGTGGCGGGGGAGTCAGCCAAGAAGTGCTGCAAAAGATCTTTGATCCATATTTTACAACCAAGGGTCCGGATAAAGGCACGGGAATCGGCCTTTATATCAGCCGCACTATCATCGTCAGCAATATGGGCGGGCAGATGAGCGCGCATAATACCAAAGAGGGGCTTTGTATAGAGTTGGATCTCAAAGCAGGGCAAAAGTGAGGTTAAAACAGCGAGTTATATATACGCATGTATCAATAGTAG
>JBNJHJ010000170.1:0-752 GCA_051748365.1 Campylobacterota bacterium | reverse complement strand
ATAGTAGTATTAAGGAGTTAAAATGCACAATATACTTACCCAAGACGAGTTATTTCAATTTGGATTGGAACTTAAGGTTTTATATGTTGAAGATGATGAAACCACCAGAGAGATTACAAAAAAGATGCTTAGTCGTTATTTTGGTACGCTCATCATTGCAGTAGATGGGGAAGATGGATTAAACAAGTTTGACCATAGCATTGATTTGGTTATGACAGATATCAATATGCCAAAGCTTACCGGGATACAGATGCTGCAAAAGATCAGAGAAAAAGACAAATCTGTCGATACAATGGTCATATCTGCGCATAATGATACTTCATATTTTACCCAAACCATAGATTTAGGCGTTGATGGTTATGTTTTAAAACCCGTAAACAGCAAAAGCTTTAAAAAATCCTTGCTCAATGTTTTAGAAAAAATCTATTTGAAAAAAGATCTTGAAAATCACAAAAATATGCTGGAACAAAAAGTTGACAGCCAGATAAAGCAGCTCCAAGAAAAAGAAACAGCCCTGCTGCAGCAAAGCAAATTAGCCGCTATGGGTGAGATCATGGACATCATAGCCCATCAATGGAAAAACCCGCTTAATATAATATCGATGAAAACAAGCTTTTTAGAAGAGTTTCATGAAGGCGAGGATTGTGTGGATATGCAAGAGGTTAAAAGCTGCAAACAAGATGTCTCAAAACAGATAAATCATTTGATTGAAACGATTGACGGGTTTAGAAAGTTTTTGCGCCCAAATACAA
>JBNJHJ010000169.1:0-3981 GCA_051748365.1 Campylobacterota bacterium | reverse complement strand
CATCCTCCCTTTGATGATAATGCAAATTTATCCCGATAACTTTAAAATAATCTTAACTATAAAAATATTTATATCATATTTGTAAGTGACCAGCCATTTTCATCCTTCGATTTTTTATGAAATGATTGTACTATTACGTTTTGACACCACTCCTTGCAACTCTAAGTATATGGCTACTTTTTGACATCTTTATGTCTGCATGGAGAAAGTTTTATATATGGACATAAAGCTGTCAAAAACTTTGCTATACTTTTTTATAAAAAAATGAAGGAATTTTTGATGATAATATATATTCACGGATTTGGAGGAAGTGGCGAAGGCAGTAAAGCAAGAGCTTTTAGAAACTATTTCAAAGATAAAAACATTCCCCTCAAAAGCGATAAAAAAGAACATGAAAAATGAGTCATTGAACTTTTAGTAAGTAAAGCCAAATAACCATAAAGGCAATCTGTTTTTAAAACCAACTTCTATACCGTCAGATACTACATAAGAGTCTTTAACATCTTTTATCTGCTCAAAGCTTTTACTTTTACCTCCGATTTCAAAAGTAAACTTTTCATCTACTAAAAAATCACCTTTATCAACATAGTATATAGAGCTATTGGCACTAACCTGTGAAGCAAAAAAGCTTTCTCTGAGTGTTCCTATTTGCGGTTTTATACAAAGTGATGAAAACAAAGTGGTATTTGCCAGGTAAAGTTTATCTGGTTTTTGCATAGATTTAAACCGCTTACCTTCATAGACTATATGTCTTAACAGTTCTGCTTTGTGAAGCAACTCTATATATTTATAAAGAGTCACTTTGGATGTGCCGACTTTGCTAGCTAAACTCTCGATACTAAGCTCAAGCGGATTTGATACACAAATACTTGATAGCAGCTTTCGCAAGATGTTTATTTTATCTCCTGAGATATTATGTATTGATCCCAAGTCAGCATAAAGTATTGTATTGATAGTATCAAGTACCATTTGTGTATAGTTATCTTTATTTTCAAAATAAAACGGATAAGCTCCTATTTTTAGGTATTGTTCAAAATGTTTAAGAACTTTTTCGTCTTTTAGCTCTTTTATAATATAGTTTGCGATGTCCACATGGTTATCTAAAATATTTTCTAATACAAAACTGTCAAATTTTTTATCTAAACTAAGTTCTAAATACTCTTTAAATGACAGTATCGGTAGATGATACATGCCAAACCTTCTGGTAAAACTAGGGTTTGTTAGTTTTATAGCACTTGAACCTGAAAACAAAACTTTTACATCTAAAAAATCATAGACACTTTTTAACTCTTTTTCAAAATTAGAAGCTTCGTGTACTTCATCTATTAAAATACATTTGCCACCATAGTTAACAAACTCTTGAACCAGTTCAAAAAGTGATACTCCGGCTAAATGTGGGTGATCACACGATATATAAAGAATCTCATCACTTCTGTATTTTAAAGATTTTGCTATTTGAAGTAGCAATGTTGTCTTACCTACACCACGAGAGCCGTAAACTCCACTAAATTTTGAATCACTTGCTAATAATTGATCATAGAGAAAACGATGATATGTAATAGCGTTATTTGAAAGTTTTTTATTTGAAAGTTCAAATAATGTGTTTAGTAGAGTTTTCATTTTTCTCCAATATAGTAAAGTTAATTAAACGATTATATCATAACTTGGTTTAACAAGAAGAGACCGTTTAAAAGGCTTATAATGCAACTGATAAAACAGGAAATTTTTAGAGGTGCTCTTAATTAAAACGCCTCTTTACACACAAGCTTGTATCCCACTCCATAGATCGTTTGGAGTATATCATCTTGTTGTGTGTGCGTTGATAGTTTTTTGCGGATATTTCCTATGTGATAATCTAGTGACCTTTGCGAACTTATCGTCGAAAGCTCTTGCCAAAGTGTTTGGCGTTTGACTATGGCGTTTTTGTTTTGAATCAAAACGGTGACGATCAACTTTTCTACTTTTGTAAAGGGTAGAGGCGAGTTTTGAAAATATATCTTTTGCTCTTTATGCTCAAAACAGTTCTGTTTTTTCTTTTCTTCAAAAGAGGGCGTTGCACTGTTTCTTAGATGCACCCATATCCTTGCTTCAAGCTCTTGGATATCTATAGGCTTTTTCATATAATCGCTTGCACCGAATTTAAATGCTTGAATGATCGTCTCTTTTTCAGAATAAGCACTGAGCACAATCACGGGAATGTTTTTGGGATTTTTGTTGATATGCTTTAACATTTCATATCCGTGAAAATCGGGGAGATTAAGATCAAGCAACACTATATCGTAATGCTTTTGATTGAGATGCGAGATGGCATCGGATATCGTTTCAAAACAATCAACATCAAAAGACAGACTCTCAAAATAGCGCAAGATCCATATGGACGCATTTGTATCGTCTTCTACAAGCATGAGCGATATTTTTTGCATAAAAACCCTTTAAAACCTAAGAATCCTAAGATTTTAACTCTTTTTTCCTTAAATTGTTATTGTATAGTGGTGTATAAAATAAAAAAAGGTACCAAGATTGAACGGTTTTAGAGCAATAATTGTATCGCTATTATTGAGTAATTTTGCTTTTGCACAAAACTTGCAAGAGCTTTCTTTGCAGTTAAAATGGAAGCATCAGTTTCAATTTGCGGGATTTTATGCCGCAAAAGAGTTGGGGTATTATGAAGATGCGGGGATAAAACTGCAGATCAAAGAGTTGCAGCCTCATACAAACGTTGTCGCAAGCGTTGTGAATCAAGAGAGTGATTTTGGTATCAGCGATTCTGTTTTGATCTATAAGTATTTAACGGGAAAACCCGTTGTAGCGATGATGCCAATCATGCAAAAATCCCCCGTAGTGCTGCTAACACTTGCAAAAAACAATATAAAAAACTTAGAACAACTACGCAATAGACCCGTAGAGCTTGCAAAACGTTCGATGTACAACACTTCGCTGCTTGCGATGCTTCGTGCAAACAATATCGATATAGAACATAAACCTCGCACAGTGTCATTGGAGAAATTTATAAATGAAGAAGTTGATGCGATATCGGCGTATTTGACCAATGAACCTTTTATTTTAAAAGAAAAAGGTTTGCAAGTAAACGCTTTTAATCCAAACGAATACGGCTTTGATTTTTACGGCGATATGCTTTTTACTTCCAAAGAGTTTTTACAAAACAACGCCGAAGCGGCGGATGCTTTTTATCATGCTACAAAAAAGGGTTGGGAGTATGCTTTAAGGAATCAAGAAGAGATTATTGATCTTATCTACAAAAAATACAATACTCAAAACAAAAGCAAAAAGCTGCTGCGCTATGAAGCACAAGCAATTTATGACTTAAGCGGTATTGAAGATGGGACTTTTGGCAAGATAGAAGTCAATCAATTTGAAACGATCAAAAAAACATACGCGCTGCTTTTTCCCGGAAAATTTCAAAATAACTCTATTGAGGATATGCTCTTTTTCCCTTCTAAAGACTCATTTTCATTGACAAAGTTTGATAGAGAGTACCTAAATAGTAAAAAAGAGTTTATTGTGTGTACGCACGGTAATTTTAATCTTGACGGGGGAGAGGAAGAGGAGATCGGCGGGATTGCCGGCGATTATTTTAAGATTATTTCGCAAAAAACGGGTATGGCGTTTAAAGCACGGCAACACCATAGGCAAAAAGAGCTTTTACAAAGTATCAAGACAAACGGTTGTGATTTAGTCTCCATCATCAGCACCCGCTTTAATACTTTAGACAATGTTAATGTCACTGAGCCTTATTATAAGGATCATTTTGCCCTTATCACGGCTTTGGATAAACCGTTTAAAGATTCAATGGCCTTGCTAGAAGGCAAACTGCTACTTACTCATTGCAGTAATTTTAAAAAACATCTTGACAAAAATTTTCCAAACTTAAACGTTGCAGTGCTTAATGATAAAAACAAAGCGATAGATCAAGTCTTAAGCGGACAAGCCTATGGGTACTTAGCACTCAATGAAACGGCT
>JBNJHJ010000168.1:0-4025 GCA_051748365.1 Campylobacterota bacterium | reverse complement strand
AAAAATAAATAGAACTTTTGTTACAATTAGAGTCCAAAAAGAGCAAATGCACGATAAAGGATAAAGATGAATATCGAAATGACACCGGAAGTTTTAGTAAAACAGTTGGGAATGGGCGATAGTTCGCATGAGATTGAACAGATGCAGCGAGTTATTGATAACACTGACGGTTTTGAAAAATTTGCATCGCACATTATTAGTTTGAATGATTATTTACGACACATTAAAGCTTATGTTGCACTTTCAAATAGTGTCAATAAACTTAAAATCAAATGTGACGAAAACGATTCAAAAGAGATACTGGAAGAGTTTCACGAAAAAGTACAGTCTTGGGCAAATAAATATAAAGTAAAATTAGAAAAAGTTCACAATAAGGAAACTTATTATATTCTCGGTCATCAATAGATGCCACTTAGCAATCTCAACAGTGAGCAGCTACAAGCTGCCACTGCACCTCTTGGACACAACCTCATAATCGCTTCGGCAGGAACGGGCAAAACCTCTACAATCGTCGGAAGAATCGCGCATCTTTTAAGTAGCGGCATCTATCCGCAAGAGATCTTATTGCTTACCTTTACCAACAAAGCCGCAGCGGAGATGGTGCAGCGGCTTGGACGCTATTTTGATAGTGACAAGATATCTAAGATTGAAGCCGGAACTTTTCATGCAGTAAGCTATCGGTGGCTTAAAAAGTACGATAAAGTGGTGCTCAAGCAACCTAGTGAACTCAAAACACTCTTTCGCAGTATATATGAAAAAAGAAACTTTACACGATACAAAAGCAATATGCAACCCTTTTCTTCAAGTTTTTTATTTGATATGTACTCACTCTATCAAAACAGCTCATTAGAGGGGTTTGATACCTGGTTTTTGGATCGGTATGAAGAGCATGAGGCGCTGATTGATATCTATGTGGATATGTTTGATGAGTACGAAAAGACAAAAGATGAGTTTGGGTTTGTCACCTTTAATGATCTGCTTATCAAGATGAAAAAGTTAGTAGGGCGCGTGGATATGCCCTTTGTGGAGATTTTGGTGGATGAGTATCAAGATACCAATACGCTACAAGAAAGCGTAATCGATACGATTAAGCCCAAATCTCTTTTTTGCGTAGGGGATTTTGACCAAAGTATCTATGCTTTTAACGGGGCAAATATCGATAATATCGGAACCTTTAACGTCCGCCATCCGGCTGCTAGCGTCTTTACGCTGAAGAAAAACTACCGCTCTACAAAACATATCCTCTCTTTGGCAAATCAAGTGATTTCAAACAATGAAAGAATTTATAAAAAAGAGTTGGAAGTGGTGCGAAACGAAGAAGCTAAATCTCCTAAACTGCTGATTTATGATGAACTGTTTGGGCAGTACCAAGCTATTGCGCACAAGATAAAGATCAGTATGGTCGAACATGAACAGATTGCCGTGATCTTTCGAAACAATGCCAGTGCCGATGGGGTAGAGGCAAGTTTGCGCGAACTTGAGATAAACTGCAAGCGAAAAGGGGGTGTGAGCTTTTTTGATTCCAAAGAGGTCAAAGTGGTGCTCAATATGCTGTCTTTGATGAGTAATCCCAAAGATATGATGAGTTTTATTCATATCTTTGAATATGCACGCGGTATAGGCAGCGCAAGTGCCAAAGAGTTTTTTGAAAGTTTTATCCATTTTGGTAAAGGGGATTTTATGCAAGGCGTGATCAAGCCTTTGCAAAACTCACTCCCGCAGAAAAAGCGGATCAAAAACGTACAGCTTGCGCTTTTTGAAGAGGAGATAGGGTTTGGATCGGTGACAAAGTTTGCGAAGATGGGGCTAGGGCAAAAGATCCTTTCGCATCCAATTTTAAAGCATCCTAAACTCTCTACAGAATCGGTGCATTTTGTCGAAGGGTTTTATGAACTGAGCAAAAAACTTAGCACAATAAAGCGCGCAAGAACGGCGGTAGAAGCGGTGATCAACTCGCCGCTGTTTGCATCGATATTTGAAGATATCGCGAAAAAAAGAGCGATGCTAAAAACCGGGCAGATCGATGAGGAGAAAAAAGCTATAGCACTTGATCGGATAAAGCGAAAAGTGACACTGCTACTTGATCTAAGCAAGCATTACGACACTATGGAGAAGTTTGTCAACGCTATGGTACTTGGCGGTGGAGAGCTCAGCGAGGGAGTAGGGGTCAATCTGCTTACGGTACATGCTAGCAAAGGCTTGGAGTTTAAGCAAGTGTTTTTGATCGATATGATGGACGGGCGCTTTCCAAATCGCAAACTGATCGAAAAAACTGGGTCGCTTGATGAGGAAAGAAGGCTATTTTATGTCGCCGTTACGCGCGCAAAAGATGAGTTGTTTTTGTCGTTTGCAAAGTATGATAGAATTAAACAGATCAGTTTTAAGCCTTCGCAGTTTTTATATGAAGCGGGGCTTTTACAAAAGGATGAAACCTATAGGGAACTGATGGCAAGAGCGGAAAGTAAGGAGGATTAAAATAGCCTGCCGCTATTCATATCCGCCCCTTTTTTGCGCTTTTCTTTGTCGTTGAAGTGTTTGATAAGCTGTTCAATCGCTTCATTTCGTGAAAGCGCGTATCTTTGCTTTACAAAGTAATCAAAATCTTTGAGTAAGTCCTCTTCGATTCGAAGGCTTATCATCTTGTTTTTTGTTTTCTTTTTTAGCAAAATGTTCCCTTAGCAAAATTTTTGCGCAATTTTACCAAAATAATAGACACCGGAGGTTAAAAAGTGGATTTAGATGCGATACGAAAGCAAAGGCAGCAGTGGCTTGGATGGAAAAACATCGTGCCGATGCAGCAAGCACTGCAAAAACTCCCCGCAACAAGCGCAAAGGTAGCGATACAAGATTGTATCAAGATAGAGTGTGATCTTGATGATGATTTGATAGAAGAAGTTGCTAAAACGATGATGCCGTGGCGCAAAGGACCGTTTCAAATCAACAGCGTCTTTATTGATAGCGAGTGGCAAAGCTTTATCAAATATAACTTGCTGCAACCGCATTTTGACGCAACCGATAAGGTAGTAGGCGATATCGGGTGCAACAATGGGTACTATATGTTTCGTATGCTTGCACAAAACCCGCGCAAACTGATCGGATTTGACCCTTCGGCTATCAATCTTTCGCAGTTTCAATTCATCAACCGTTTTGTACAAAGCGATATCGAGTTTGAACTCCTTGGTGTAGAACACTTGCCCTTTTATGAGACAAAATTTGATCTTTTGTTTTGTTTAGGCGTGCTCTATCACAGAAGCGACCCCATCGGCATGCTCAAAGCGCTCAAGCAAGCGCTAAATACAGGGGGTGAACTGCTGCTTGATACCTTTATGATCGATGGAGAGCAGGAGATAGCGCTGACGCCTCGTGATAGATACTCTAGGATGCGAAATGTGTATTTTATCCCCACGGTAAATGCGCTGAAAAACTGGTGCTTTCGTGCAGGGTTTAAAGAGGTAGAAGTGCTTGAGACGGTAGTGACGACTGAAGATGAACAAAGACAGACGCCGTGGATATTTGGGAGTAGTTTGGAGTATTTTTTGGACCCTAACGACAAAAGCAAAACCGTAGAGGGGTATCCCGCACCTAAACGGGTGTATATTAAAGCAACTATCTAGTTTGGAACACTCATTGCTTTGTAATCTTGCGTGAATATACTTTTATGGAGGTTTATTATGAAGTTAATGGACAAAATAGATGTGGTAGTGCAACTCAAAGAGAGAATTGCCGAAGCGAAAAAGTCTAACAAAGAGTTAGCGATGCGTCTAGAGAAGCTTTTAGAACAAGTTTTGAATTCTAGCGGACAAGTACGTGCTATTTAAGCACTATTTAAGTAGACGGGTGGTATAATTCCACCCACATTAACAAATACTACGGACAGGTGGGAGAGTTGGCTTAATCCACACCCCTGCTAAGGGTGCGTACCTTTGCGGGTACCGAGGGTTCGAATCCCTCCCTGTCCGCCACAAATCCCTAAACATAGGGCTTTCAAAGCTCTTTTTGAAAATGTTAAAATCCCTTGCTTACCC
>JBNJHJ010000167.1:0-4061 GCA_051748365.1 Campylobacterota bacterium | reverse complement strand
CGGTTGCGCAAGTGCAGCTTTCTTTTGGCATTACGGAGTATAAAAAAGATGACAGTCCAAAAGGTATCGTCAAGCGTGTTGATGACGCTTTGTATAGGGCAAAAGAAAACGGCAGAAACCGTTATGAAATCATATAAAAAGGAGAGATAGATGACAATAGAGGCATTGGCAAAAGAGTTGGATTTTGAGGTAGAAGAGATAGGAATGCTCATGGAAGTGTTTCTTGAAACAGCCAGGGAAAATGTGCAGAAGCTAAACAGCGCAGTGACGGAAAAAGACTACGAGACTATGTACTCAGCTGCGCACGCGATCAAAGGAAGCGCATCCAATCTGCTGCTAAATGATGTGGTAAAAGACGCTTTGTATATAGAAAAAAGCGCAAGAGAGAAAGAAGATATTGATTATCAAGCTTCTATTGATGCAATTGCAAAAGCCTTAGATGAGATAGACACAAAGATGTAGTTATGGCAGATCCAAAAATTTCCTGCGAAGGCAAAAAATACACTATCTTGATCATTGAAGACAGTAAAGTTTTTAGCAAAGTATTAGCAAAATCTCTGCAAAAAACAGGGCACAGTACAGTGCAGGCGTATTCTTTGCAGCAGGGGATAGAACAGATTGAAAGTAAGGATTTTGATTTTATAATATTAGATCTTATTTTGCCTGACGGAGAGGGCGATCAGATCATAGATGAGCTGCCAAAAAAGATGCGCCAAAAGGTTATCGTACTCAGTGCAGACAAAGATATCCAAAGGCGGGATTATCTTTTTGAATCGGGAGTGCTTGATTATTTTAGCAAAAGCAACCCGCTGGATATGATACTCAAAGATATCAACGATCTGCTGTGTGAACTTGAATACAATGAAACAGTCAATGTCTTAACAGTGGATGATTCAGATTTTATGAGAAGGATGATAAAAACAGTCCTTGCACCCAAAAAGTACAATATTTTTGAGGCTGAAGGTGCCAAAGAGGGGATGGAGATCTTAAAAAACAATACGATCAATCTTTTGCTGCTTGATTATGAGATGCCCGATATTGACGGGGCGCAGATGCTTGAACAGATAAAATCCCAAAAAGAGTTTCTTTCACTGCCGGTTATTGTAGTCTCATCTAAAAATGATAAAGAGATCATAGCCAGAGTGCTCAAACACGGAGCCAATGACTTTATCCACAAGCCGTTTTCAACAGAAGAGCTGCTGCTTAAGTGTGACCTGCAGATCAAAGAATACATCCATTTTCAACTGTTGCAGCAAAAAGAAAAACAGCTGCATGAAGCGGTAGAGAAGCTGCACTTTGAAAAAAACGCAAAAAGCGAATTTTTGGCCAATATGAGTCATGAAGTCAGAACGCCTCTGAATGCGATTGTGGGCTTTGTAGACCTGCTTCAAGAAAAGATAGACGATAAGGGTTCTAAAGAGTATTTAGACATCATAGACAGCTCCAGCCAGCACCTTTTGGGTGTGATCAATGATATTTTGGACTTGAGCAAAATAGATAATAAAAAGTTAGAGATAGAAAAAAACGCGTTTGATGTAAAGAAGCTTTTTCATAATACCATCGCTTTGTTTCAAGCTGTGGCTAAGCAAAAAAACGTGTCTTTGCACCTGGCTATAAGTCAGAGAGTGCCTGAGTTTGTCAGTGCAGATGAACTTCGTATCAAACAGGTAGTGTCCAATTTGCTAAGCAACGCGGTCAAATTCACTCCAAATGACAAAACCGTGACTCTAAGGTTGGATTATACAGAGGGTCTGCTGAGTGTAGAAGTGATAGATGAGGGAATCGGAATTGCCGAGGAAAAGCTTGAAAATATCTTTGAAGAGTTTTCACAGGCTGACAGTTCCACCACGCGCCAATACGGAGGCACGGGTCTGGGGCTTAGTATCAGCAGCAAGCTTGTAGGACTGATGGGATCGAAACTGCAGGTCCAAAGCAGACTGCACGAGGGCAGCTGTTTTTATTTTTCTTTGCCTGTTGCCCCGGCCAATGGAACAAAGCCCATAGATGAGCAGAGGCAAAACAAAGAGATAGAGCTTGAAAATATACTGCTTGTAGAAGACAATGAAGCAAACCAGATGTTTATGAAAGTGCTTTTAAAAAAGTTTAATGCCAACATTGTTGTGGCAAGTGACGGCTTAGAAGCGGTGGAAAAATTCAAAAACGAAACCTTTGATCTGATTTTGATGGATGAAAGTATGCCAAATCTAAGCGGTATAGAAGCTACAAAGCAGATCCTTGAGATAGAACAAACCTGGCAAAAGCCTCATACTCCCATCATCGCGCTGACTGCCAACGCGCTTAAAGGCGACAGAGAGAAGTTTTTGGAAGCGGGGATGGATGAGTATATGACCAAGCCTGTAGATAGAAAAAAACTGCAAAAGATTTTTAGCAAGATCTTTGCGCAAACAAAGATTGCTAAATGATGCAGACAACATCAAATATATATCAAAAGCTCATAAAAAGCTGGCTGTTAATATCGCAACCGCAGTATAGATATATACCTGCTTTATTGCTGCTTTTTATATTTATAACTGTTGGAACAATCTTTTCAAAATACGTGATCGAAGTAGAACAAAAAAATATTTCAATAATCAATACCAGTGGAAAGCAAAGGATGCTTTCGCAAAAGCTGATGATAGATGCAAGAAAGTTTATTGAAAACAGTACAAATCACAATAAAAAAACCTATATGGCAACAATAAACACTATGAAAAAAGACCATAAAGATTTAGCAGAGTATGCTTTTGATAAAAGCTACGCAAAAGATTTTTATTTTACTGATCCCAATGTAAATAAACTGGTTTTAGATTATATCAATAATCATAAAAGCATACTTCAAGCCCCATCGATAGATAGGGTAAAACATTTAAGAAAAAAATCACAGCAGCTGTTACAAACCCTTGATCAAGCAACAGCTCTTCATGAAAAAAAATACAATAAAACAATAGAAAATTTACAATTATCTATTTGGATATATTATTTAACTTTTTCTATTGTTTTATTGCTTGAGGGAATATACATATTTAAACCTGCTGCAAAAGAGATCGTCAACACAACAGATAAACTTGAAAAACAAAAACAAAAAGCGAAAGCTGCAAGCCGTTCCAAATCAGAGTTTTTAGCAAACATGAGTCATGAAATCCGTACTCCGCTCAATGCTATTTTAGGCTTTGTCGATCTTTTAAAAGAGCGCATAGAAGAACCCCAAAGCAAAAAATACCTCCAAACCATAGACAGTTCAAGTCATCATCTGCTTGGGGTTATTAACGATATATTAGATTTTAGCAAGCTTGAAAGCGGAAAATTGCATGTGGAAAAAGTAGATTTTGACGTAAAAAAAGAGTTTGCAACGATCTATCAGCTTTTTAATGCGCAAGTTTCGCAAAAAAATATCGATTTGGTGATGGAGCTTGACACAAATGTCCCGCCTGTTTTAGTAGGCGATCCGCTGCGTATCAAGCAAGTGATCACCAATCTTTTAAGCAACGCTATCAAGTTTACACCTGAGCATAAAAAAATATATCTAACGATCTCTTACAGCGATGAGAGACTTAAAGTAAGTGTAAAGGATGAGGGTATCGGGATAGCAAAAGAGAAACTTGCTTTGATCTTTGAAGCGTTTTCGCAGGCGGACAGTTCAACAACTAGAGAGTATGGAGGCACGGGGCTAGGTCTAAGTATAAGCAGTGAGCTTGTGGCCCTGATGGGTGGTTCACTTCAAGCTGTAAGTACACAAGCACAAGGGAGTGAGTTTTATTTTAGCATACCCGCTCCCAAAGGCAAGCTTGACGTACTGCGCTCTTCACAGCCTGCATACGAAAGCTTCAAAGGCAAAAAAGTGCTATTGGTTGAAGACAACAAAGCTAATCAAGTGTTTATGAAAGTGGTACTTAAAAAATTAGATGTAGCGTATGATATCGCAAATGACGGGCTAGAAGCGGTAGAGATGTTTGGCCAAAATGATTATGATCTGATTTTGATGGATGAAAATATGCCAAATCTAAGCGGTATTGAAGCTACAAAAGAGATCCTTTCCCTTGAAAAAGAAAAAGAAAAATCAC
>JBNJHJ010000166.1:0-4130 GCA_051748365.1 Campylobacterota bacterium | reverse complement strand
TTAATATACAACATTTTTTATGTATGCTATTTATTGGTTTTTAGGTCGTTTTGTATATAATGTATGTTTAATAAATAGTTATGTGTAAGGCAGATAAATGTTGAAAAAAAAGATAGTGATAACGATTGGAGTTTCAGTACTTCTAACGAGCCTTGTATTTATTTGGCTACAGCGACCATCATTGAAAATTATAAAATCATGGAAACAACCTGAGTCAATCAATTACAATAGTTTCGATCCGTATTTTGTCAATATTGTCAAAGATAATATTGATCTAGGACATTTGCCATTTACAATACCTCAAAACTACTTCATCTATGTTGGCAAAGAATCCACAGAAGTAACTTACGGACACATAAAAAACTACTCTTTTGAATACAATCAAAACATTATTGAGTATCTTGACCTTTGTACAGTCCAATGGAGTCCGGAAGGTGTATCTTTTAAAGAGCCTAGTGGGCACACACTTTTCATACCAAAAAAGTCATTTATAGGTGGGAGATGATAAAACACATAACAAATCACTGCACTGGATTTTTACTCCGCTGCGCTCCGTAAAAACCAGTGAGTTCAAGCGTTATATATTAAACAAAAGGAAAATTATGGATTTTAAAGATTTGTGAGAAGATGAAAAAAACAAGCTTAATAAAGCTATAAAAGAGCAATACCCAAATACAGAAATTGATGTTGATAATATCAAAATCACACGTGAAAACGATACATTAAAAATTAGCTATAAAGATATAAATATAGAAATTCCGATCGACTTCAACAGGTACGAAAATAACATCCGATTGGCTGTTTGAGTTTACACAAGCATATTGTAGTGCTAAGGGTATTTATAACAAAAGTCTTATAAACAGGGTTCAACATTCAATAAATGATCTAATTAGCTTGAGGTTTATTGAGGCTCACCGTACTGGAAATGATCAAACCAAATGTGTTATAGCAGAAGTAGGTAAAGGTCTTTTACCTTATATAAATGCCTAAGAAAGCACTCAAGCCGACTGCGCTAACGCGCAGCCACTTAGTTTAAACGCTATCAAAAAAAATAAACTTGACATCTCTCTCTGATTACTATAAAATACATTGTATATATAAAAAGGTAATCAACAGTGGTTAAAAATAAAAGCATACGGTATAGTCTTGAAAAAAACGAGCTTTTAAAGAGTCAGCGAGGTGTAAGCTTTGAAGATGTGATATTGGCTCTTGAAAGCGGAAAACTGTTGGATGATATGGAACATCCAAACAAAGAAAAATATCCTAATCAAAATATCTTTATTATTTTGATTGAAATAAAAGAATATGTTTATTTAGTTCCGTATGTTGAAGATGATACTTCGATATTTTTAAAAACAATTATTCCTTCAAGACAAATGAATAAAAAATACAATAAAGGGGTCTCAAAATGACTAATTTAGATGAATATGAACAAGATATTTTACAAAGTGTTGAAAAAGGTGAATGGAAAAGTAAAAAAAATATTGATGAAAGATTATTAAAACTACAATCCTATGTAAAACACCAAAAGAAAAAAGCGATATCTATAAGAGTTAATGAAAATGATATTTATGAACTGAAAAAGAAAGCGTTAGAAAATGGTGTACCTTACCAGAACCTTATCCAAGTATTGATTCATCAATTTGCATCAAATAAGATACATTTAAATATATAAATATGCTAATAAGTCTTTGCACTGAATAGATAAATCTGTCAGTGAGGTCAAACGTTATCTAAAAGAATTAACTCCCTCGTATCTTTTGTACCCACTCTTTAAGCGTCTTTTCAAACCCTACGGGGATAAAATCAAAAAACTTTCTATCTTTTTTCATATAGCGTTGCTCTACATATCCGCCGTAATCATGCGGGTAGAGGTAGCCTTGTTTGAAGTTTTTAATATTATCCGGGATCGGTTCGATGTCGCCGCTTTGAATTGCTGCTACGGCATCATTGATCGCTTTGTAGCTGCTGTTTGATTTTGGGCAGCTTGCTAGATATATAACACACTGGCTAAGGATGATCCTAGCCTCAGGATAGCCTATCTTTGACACGGCATTCATTGTTGCAACTGCTAAGTTCAGCGCATTAGGGTTAGCGTTGCCGATATCTTCACTTGAAAGTATCACAAGGCGTCTTGCGATGTACTCCGGCGGTTCGCCCCCTTCAATAAGCAGTGCTAAATAGTACAAACTCGCATCAATATCACTACCTCGAATGCTTTTAATGAGCGCACTGATAGTGTCATAATGTGCATCAGCGCTACTGCTGCCGATAATCGCTGCATTGGGGCGCAACTGTTTTAACAACTTTGTATCGATTGTCAAGCCCGTATCAACGGCTGCTTGGAGCAAATTGAGCATACTTCTGATATCGCCGTTAGCACTATTTATCAAAAAGTTTTTACTGCCTTTATCAAGCTTAATTGACTCTTTTTGTAAAATAGTTTCAAGCAAACTTGACAAAGCTTCATTAGTGATTGGTTTGAGTTCATACAGCATGGAGCGTGATCTGATTGCAGGTGTTAAAGAGAAATAGGGATTTTCCGTTGATGCTCCTATAACAAGCCCCTCATAATTTTCCATAAAAGGCAGCAACACCTCTTGTTGGGTTTTTGACAATCTATGGATCTCATCGATAAAAAGCAGCGGTTTTTGTAAAGCATTGCGGTGTTTGGCAAATATTTCACGTATTTCACTTACCTTAATAGTCGTAGCATTTTTTTCATAAAAGGGTCTCTCAAGCTCTTTGGCGATCACTCGAGCAATCGTTGTTTTGCCCACGCCTGCGGGTCCAAAAAAGAAGCTATGCTGCAGTTTTTCATTTACTAGTAGCTTATAAAAGGGTGTATCAGGGCTTGTGATATGGGGCTGTCCCACAATATCTTGTAGAGATTTGGGACGATAAGTAAGTGCTAGCATCTACTTTTGATGGATGAAATCATGCAGTTTGTTGTAATCGCTTTTTTCTAAAAAGCGGGTTTTGCCCGTTGGCAGCGCATCAAGACTGATCCACCCGTAGCTTAGGCGCTTAAGATCAAGAACATCAAGTCCAAACCCACCGAAAAATCTCCGGATCTCTCTATTTTTTCCCTCTGTAAGCGCTACTTTAATCGTAGAGTAATTTTTGCCGTTTTTTTGAATCTCAAACCATGAAAAGGGGCTAAAATCCATACTTTTGATCTCTGTTTTTTCGTGTGCTCCCTGTGTTGCGTCACTGTGTTTAACACCCTCTTGCATCGCTTTAATGATCTTTTCGGTAATAAACCCGTTTACTTTGACCTTATACACCCGCTCAAGATTACTTTGTGCAAGTTTATTTGCCACATCTACGCTATCGGTAAGCAGCAGCAACCCTTCACTTGCAAAATCCAACCTGCCTACATAGTTAAATGTCCGAAATTTCCCCGGAAGTTTGTGATAGATAGTTGTTCTGCCTTGCGGATCTTTTTTAGATACCAACTCCCCTTTTGGTTTATTGTATACTACCACGGTAAACTCGGTTTTTTTCTTGACTCTTTTGCCTTTGACTGTTACTTCATCATAAAAGTCCACATCATCGCCAAAGTTTTTAACTGTCTCTTTATTGATCTTGACCTCTCCGGCTTCGATTAGCGCATCGGCTTCACGGCGGCTGTATTTTGTATTGTGTGAAATAAATTTATTTAATCGCATCTTGTATCCATTTTATTGTATTCCGGCTTCTACCAGATCGTGTAGATGCAAAGCACCGACTATATTTCTTTGGTTATCTACTACTACTAGCAGTTGGATCTTGTGCTCTTCGATAAACGCCAATGCTTGGCTTGCAAGTATCTGTTTATCTTCGATCACTTTAGGGTTTTTATTGGCAAAATCATACGCATTTTTTTCAAGATCAAATCCATCTTGTGACAGTGCACGCCGCAGATCGCCATCACTTAGCAGTGCTACAAATTTCCCCTCATCGCTAATGAGCACATTACCCAGTTTGCCCTCACTCATCACTACAATTGCATCTTTTAATTTCGTATCTTTATCTACGATAGGCAGATTATCTTTTCGCATCAAATCCTCTATCTTGACAAAAAGTTTCTTTCCAAGACTACCGCCGGGGTGAAAGGAGGCAAAATCATCATGTTTAAACCCTCTTTT
>JBNJHJ010000165.1:0-4142 GCA_051748365.1 Campylobacterota bacterium | reverse complement strand
AGTGAATCAGCTGTGCTTTGTTATCAAAATAGCACGAAATCTGCTCTTGTAAAAGCGGAAAGTGGGTACAGCCTAAGATGATGCCTGAGGGCGTTTTTGCACCAAAATAGTGTTTCATCGTCTCCTGTAGTATAGGCCCTTTTAAAATATGCTCCTCAACAAGAGAGACAAACAATCCCGAAGCAACGGCTTCGATGTTTTTATATCCAAGCCCTTGCAATCTTTTTTGATACGCACCGCTTGCGATCGTGGCTTTTGTTCCAAGGATCAAGATCGGTTCTTGTGTATTTGGAATCTGTTTTGAAAGCGCTTGCACTCCAGGCTCTACCACCCCGATCACATCACAATCGCTTTGTTCATTCATCTCTTCAAGTGCGTGGGCACTGACGGTATTACATGCTGTGATCAACAGATCGATCTCAAAGTTTTTAAAATACTCAAGCGCTTCAAGTCCGTAGCGGATGATAGTATTTTGATCTTTAATCCCATACGGAACGCGCGCAGTATCACCAAAATAGATAATCTCATCAAAAAGGTTATGTGTAAGTAAACTTTTTACCACACTTAATCCTCCCGCACCGCTATCAAAAACACCGATTTTACGTATCTTTTTCACTATTTTTCTCTTTTTTATTTTGCTTTTGTTTTGCATCACGCTTGGCTGCATCGTTTAACTCCTCTTCTCCGTCAAACAATACCCCTTGCATCATCTTGTCTTGATCGTCAAACTGCCCTGTTTTTAAGCCCCAAATAAAAGCACCCAAACCCAAAGAACCCAAAAAAATCGAAACCGTTATCATCAGCGTAAGCGTACTTGCATCCATCGTTTATCCTCTATGTTTAAATTTTATTCGCATGGAGTTTCCAACCACAATAAGTGAACTCAAACTCATCGATGCTGCAGCTACTAGCGGAATTATAAATCCTGCAATCGCAAGCGGAATAGTCAATGCGTTGTACACTAAAGAAAGTGCTAAATTCTGTTTAACAAAACCATACGTTGTTTTTCCCACCGCTACGGCATCTTCAAGGTTTTGCATCGAATCATGCAGCAACACGACATCGCTTACGTTGATACTCGTATCAGCCCCGCTCCCCATCGCACACGCAATATCAGCGTAACTAAAAGCTAGCGAATCGTTCACTCCGTCACCGACCATCAACACTTTGCCCCCAAAGCTTTGCACCACTTGGGCTTTTTGCATCGGACTTTGCTCATAAAAGCATTGCGTTATGCCTACTTTTTGCGCAATCTCAAGGGCGGCTTTTTTATTATCTCCGGTTACCATTACGGGATTTAAGCCAAGCTTACGCAATCTTTGCAAGCTTTGCTTCACACCCTTTTTGATCTCATCTTCGAGTTCATATGCTGCTAGCACCTTGCCCTCACAGCCAAATAAGAAGTGCGATTTTTCATACTCTTTTGGCAAACTATAGCCTAAAGATTTCAAATAGTTTTGATTCCCGCCTACATACTCTTTGCCCCTATATGTTGCACATAATCCCTTTGCTTCAAGTGCTTGATAACTCTCAAGCGTGATCTTTTGTGCACCGCCGATAAACTCTTTGACTCCCTTGCTAACGGGGTGTTTTGAACCATCTAGCATAGTGTATAAAATATCTTTATCAAATGCTTCAAACTCACTATGATCTACCACTTTTGGCTTGCCGTAAGTGATCGTTCCGGTTTTATCTAAAAGCAGTATCTTTGTCTTAGCAATCGTTTCGATATGCCTTGCTTCTTTAAACAGCACACCCTTTTTGTACGCCGTACTCAATCCCACAAGCGTCGCAACGGGCGTAGCAAGCGCCAAAGCGCACGGACAAGCGATAATGATCACTGCAACTGCGACGATAAAGCTTTGTTCAAATCCCGCTCCATAGAGATACCATCCCCAAAAGGTTATAAAAGCAATAGTTAAGATGGTAGCGGAAAAATACTGAGACAACCGTGTTGTTGCCTCTTGAATCTTTGGCTTTTTACTTTGGGCTTGCTCTAAAAGCGTAGTAAGGTTATTAAGCGTAGAGTGCTCAAAATTTTGCGTGACTTTATACGTAAGGGTACTATCAAGATTGGTTGTTGCACTGATAATTTTATCACCCGCTTTTTTGAACAGAGGCTTTGCTTCCCCCGTAAGACTTGATTCATCCAAAGACCCCTCTCCGCTTTGCACTATCCCATCTACTACGGCAAGGTCTCCGGGTTTCAAAACGACGATATCACCTTTTTGTACCTCTTGGGCGCTGAGAGTTTTTTCATCGCCGTCTACAAGGACGGTCACATCATCAGGAATCTGTGCACGCAGTGAATCCAAGCTATCGCCTGCACTTTTTTTGCTCAGCACTTCAAAATATTTTCCCACAAGAATAAAGGTAATGATCATCACCACAGAATCAAAGTAGGTTTCACCGATACCGCTAAAAAGTACGTAGATAGAGTAAAAATACACCAGTGACGCCCCTGTGGCTACGAGCAGATCCATATTGACAATCTTGTTTTTTAAACCGTAATACGCACCTCGAAAGAATATCCAGCCGCTAAAAAACAGTGCCGGTGTTGCCAAAACAAACTCGGCAAAACTGATCACAAATTTTAAATCTTTCTCCATACCGCTAAAAAACCCAAAATATTTGGCAATAGCTAGCCACATGATATTCATCGCCGTAAAGATAGCAACGGAGAGTTTTATATAATAATCTTTACGTTGTTTTAACACCCTCTCTTCAGCTACCTTTGGGTCATACGCATACGCATCATACCCGATAGCTTGGATCTTTTCTATTATCTGTGAAAGCTTGATTTTGTTTGGATCCCATATTATTTTTGCTTTGTGGTCGGTGTAATTGATATTGACTTCAATGATCCCCTCGCTTTGATACAAAATCTTTTCATTGAGCCACACGCACGCAGCGCAATGGATATGTTCAATAATCAAAGAGACAGCACAATTTCCATCATCTAAGGTTTTGACATAACGCTTTTGAAACCCTTCAAGATCAAACTTTGCTAAATCCTGTACCTTTTTATCCACAGGTGAAAGCGTAGTGGAACCCTTTTTACTGTAAAAGCTATCAAGTCCGTCACTTTGTAACAGATGATACACTCCTTGACACCCTTTGCAGCAAAAGTATTTCCCCGCATCTTCTATCATCACATCTTCATCAAATTCCAAACCGCAGTGGTCACACGCTAACTTTTTTATATTCATACCCTCAAATTAAATTTGTTTGTTCAATTAATTTGGTATTATAACAACATTTGGATTAAGAGGGTGTTTGAGCATGGATATAATTTTGGCATATGTTTTATTACTTGCGGTGTTAGAAGGCTTTGAAGCGTGGTGGCAAAAAGATTCTACCCTTGGGGGCATGATACAAAAGGCGCATGCGATCTATTCAAAAAATATCTTTATCTTTTTTCTCATGCATCCGGGGCTGTATCTGCTGCTTTTTATCGCCTTGCTTACGGCAAACACCTCTTTGTGGATCTTGTTTCCTATTTTTATCAAAGCCACCGATATCATCTTTAAAATCTCAATCATGCAAAAGCTTGAGGAAGATAACTTAAGCAGCGAGTACAAGCTTATTCTTTCACAGCAAATTCCTCAATATATGTTTATCATCCCTATAATTTTATATCCGACACTACTATATTTTGCACTAACCTTTTAATAGTGCCTTCAAACGCCTCTTTTTTTGATTGTTCTATCTCAATGACGCATCCGACAGCTACTGCACCAAAATCTCTGTTTATAAACGTGGCGCCGTATTCATTCACGATATATTCAAACTTTGAAAAATCACTGTAGGCAACATCACAAGAGATACGTACTTTAAACGCATGCTCTACAAGCTCTGCAGTTGCAATCACCTCCTGCGCAGCGTTTTTGTACGCGCGTACAAGGCCACCGATGCCTAGCTTTACTCCTCCAAAATAGCGGACCACCAAAATGGCACAATCGATCAACTCCTCCCCTTGCATCACACTCAAAATCGGCGGTGCGGAACTGTTTTTAGGTTCACCGTCATCACTGAGGTTTTGGACAATTTGAAAATGCTCATTATAGTGTCGGTACGCCCAAACAACATGGTTTGCTTTGGGGTTTTGTTTTCGCAAGGTTTGATTGTAACGCTCAAACTCC
>JBNJHJ010000164.1:0-4149 GCA_051748365.1 Campylobacterota bacterium | reverse complement strand
CTGCACCTGACAAAAGATGATTTGATGAAAAATATGATCGAAACACAAGTAAGCGGTGAAGATATAATACTTTATGGGATCCAAAACGAGTTTAAGCATCTACTGCTTAATCTTATAAGCAATGCACGCGATGCATTTAATGAACAGGATATAAAGAAAAGAAAATTGCTTTTTGTACTCTATGAAGATGATACTTATAAAAGACTCAGTGTAACCGATAATGCCGGAGGGATTCCTTTGCATATAATAGATACTATCTTTAAGCCAAATGTTACTACAAAAGCACAATCAGAGGGAACGGGAACGGGATTGTATCTCAGTAGTCAGATTGCTTACAAACACAATGGAACTTTGAAAGTTGCGAACAAAGACGGTGGAGCAAGTTTTGTTTTTGAAGTTGATAAAAGGCACTTAACAGGTAAAAATAATATAATACAAGAGTAATAGTGATAGTTTAAAGACACTTTTGTGATAAGGTGTGGCAATATAAAGTAGGGACAACAGGGTATGCAAGAACAACAATTAACAGAGTGTGACAAAGAACCGATACATCTATTATCGGCTATAAACAGTAGTAAGTATCTTTTAACAGTTGCAGATAGTAGTTACGAAATATTGCAAGCAAGTCAAAATTGTATCGAGTTTTTTCAAAAAATAGACAAATCGATTGAAAAATATAGCTTGAGAGAGCTTTTTGATGCTGCGTTTATCCCACGCTTTGAAGCAGCTAAAGAGCAGCTGCAAACTTCGCCAAAGATAACGGCAGCTTTTGAATTTGACGGGTGTTATTTTATTGTGCAACAGCAGCAGGGTTTTTGTATCTTAGAGTTTGAAGTTGTTGATAAAAAGTTGGAAGAAAGTTTTGAGCCAATAGAGCTGATAGTCCAAAAGTTGCTGCAAAAATGCGATATTCAAAGCGGTTTTGATGACACTTTAAACCATTTTGTCGCGGTTGTACATGAGATAAGCGGCTATGACAGAGTGATGGCGTATCGGTTTGATCGTGATTATAACGGCACTATCATTTCTCAGCTATCTCATGAGATGGAGGGAGATTTTTTAAACCATAAATTTCCCTCTAGTGATATTCCCGCTCAAGCAAGACAGTTGTATGTGAAAAATAGATTCCGTATTATAGAAAATGTCAACGATACTCCTTCTGTAGTTTCTCCACAAAAAAACCCTGTGACTCAAGAGATTTTGGATATGAGTTTTTGTTATTTTAGAGCAGTATCTGCCGTGCATATTGAGTATTTACAAAACATGGGAGTGGGGGCTTCTATGTCACTTTCTATTGTTGTCGGCGGTGAGCTTTGGGGACTTATAGTATGCCACCATCCAACCCAAAAGAAGATTCCCGCTTCAAAGTTTAATCTTTTTTATCTGTTGAGTGAATTTATTTCAAAACAGATAGAGCAAAAAGAGGTCGTTGATGATTATGAGAAACAGCTTCAAAACAAAATGAAGCGTGAAGTGCTTTATAATCAGATGCAAAATCATAAAGATAAAGAGTTTGAAAAGATCATAAATAGTTGCATCACGCAGATAAAAAATTTAACCCGGTGTGATGAGTGTATTGTTTGGTTCAAAGATGAGTATAGCAGTTACAACAATAGTTTTACCGACGCAGAAGTTGCAGAGTTGATGCAATATGTGATCTCTTGTAATGAAGCGATAGTATGTATCGACGACCTAGGTGTAAAAAATCATAAATTTTTAAACTTTTCACATAGTTTAGGTGCAATATTAGGCGTCAATGTTTTGCCCAATGAAGGGCTTTACTTTTTGTTTGTGAAATATGAACAGGCACAGAAAGTGAAGTGGGCGGGAAAAAAAGAGAGCGTAGTAAGCAAAGACGGAAAAATCATTCTCAATCCAAGGCGCTCTTTCCAAACATGGAAAGAAGAAGTCAGAGGCACGGCGAAGCCTTTTGATAAGCAAGAAGTAGCATCGATGAGGGCATTGAGCAAAAGTATGTATACGTTTTATGAACAACACTGTATAAATCATGAAGCAAAAAAGTTAGTAAAGCTCAATGAAAAGCTTCAAGCAAAAGCCGTGACAGACCCTGTGACACTTTTGTACAATCAAAGATATTTTTATGAACAAGCCGTTCAAAAGTTTCAAGCATGCCAAAAAGATAGCTTACCGTGTACCTTTTTTATGCTTAAAATAGTAAATTTTTTACATTTGCAAAAAGAGTGTGACAAAGAAACCATCGAACTGATTTTGATCTCTATAGCTAATGCAATACGAAAAAATTGTGAAAACATTGATAGTATCGTCGCAAGAATCGGTTTTGATGAGTTTGGTGTTTTGCTTTATGATACAAGTGTAAAAGATACAAATGCACTCAAAGATACAATCGAAGATGATATGTATGAATGTAGTATTTATACGGGGAATGAGAAAGTAAGTATTGAGATTGAAACGGTTGTGGTTAACTATCAACAAGGCTTGTTTTATACCTTTAGCGATATGTTCAAAGCAGCTGAAATACTCATGCGGTTAAAAAAAGAGTAAAGATGGATCTTGTAAAATTAGCTAAAAACTGCTACTTTGATAGTAGTTTAAAAAAAATATATTATAACAAAGAAGAGATTGTACTAACCCGTAGTCAGATGCGGTTGTTGGATTTTTTGGTACAAAATCTAGGCAAATCCGTAGCGAGTGTGGATATCTATTTTTATGTTTGGAATGATTATAGTAAAGAGTACAATGAAAAAAGTATACGTAATCTTGTTTCTAAAACGAGAAAAGAACTGCCTTTTTTAAATATTCAAAATATTTACGGGGGCTATTATATGCTCCGGCAAGGACAGGAACTTCCAGATAGTGATTTTCAAGATTACTTGCTTGATATACTCGATCAATCCCAAAACGCAATAGTCATAACCGATCCAAATCAAAAAGACAATCCTATAATCTACATAAACCAAGCATATACACAGCTTTTTGGATACTACCCTGAAGACGCATTAGGAAAAAACTGTCGTTTTATGCATGGAAAAGATGATGAGCAGTTGGCTTTGATAGAGATCAAAAATGCTATTTCCAATGAGACAAAACTCACGGTAAACATACGAAACTATACAAAAGCCGGAAAGTTAGTCCACAATCAACTCTCTATCAGCCCGATTTTTGATAAAAAAACAGGGCTGTTAAAGTACTTTTTGGGAATTCATAAGGATGTAACATATATCAATAAGTTGATAAAGTTTGTCAAGGAACTAAGCTAGTAATAATTCAAATAAGATGGAAAGTAAGGGATGCATATAACAATTTCAAATCTACCTTTATTGCCGCAGGTTGTATATGAGGCTGTTGGTTTAATTCAAAACAATCAACCTATGGATGCTGTAGCTAATATAGTTTCAAAAGATGTAGAACTTAAAGATTTTCTTTTAAATTTGGCAAACTCCAAACTGTATGGGTTGCCCGCAGAGGTTAAGAGTATTGAAAACGCTCTTAGCGTGATTGGGCTAGAAGTACTTTACGGAGTTGTCCTTAACTACGGTGCAAAATCTACACTTAAAAGTGATATTAGTGTTTATGGAACTACATATGATTACTTTTTTTCGATGCTTGTGATGCAAGATGAACTGGTCAATCAGTGGTGTAGCAATTTTTACAAAAATCTTCGTAATCCTTTAGCAAAGCTAGTACTTGTCAGTGATGTAGGAAAGATAGGCTTTGCCAAATGTTTAAGCAACAAAAAAAATCTTGACCATACACTTTTAAAAAGTGCGACCTCGCATGAAGAGATTCATAAAGCAGAGAAAAAGCTACTTGGACTTACAAGTGAAGAGGCGAGTGCATTGATGCTTCAAAAATGGCAGTTAAAACATGAAACTATCGATATATTACAATACTATGATCACTATAAAGTGCTTGATTCACAAAAAATACAACTATTTCAAATGCTTGATGTTGTAAAAACTTGTATAAATATTAAGCAAAACTATCAAGAAGATGCGATCAAAAAAGCATCTCAAAAGGCAAAAGATTACGGGTTAGAAGGGTTTAAAGAATCTCTCTATGCAGCTTTGTGATTGTGGGCACCGGTATGGGAGTGCTACAGGCATATGCAACAAATTAAAATCATCGCCGAAATTATCTGAAATAAGCAAAAAATATTTAATTTTTTAC
>JBNJHJ010000163.1:0-4216 GCA_051748365.1 Campylobacterota bacterium | reverse complement strand
CTAACGGCAAAGAGTACACAATCAAAAGACAATCGATCGCGCCGTGCAAAGAGTACAAAACTGCTCCCGATGATGTTTGGAAGCTTGGCAATGTAAGCGCTGCATGTAAAACCACGCTTGCAACACATGCAGGAAGGCTACAACCCATAGCCATAGAGGGGGTACAAACATACGGTGAGTTGGAAGTGTTGGAATTTTTAAAAAAAGCACAAGTCGATTCACAGATGATGTTAATTGATGCACGAGGGGAGCATTGGATGCCCGGCGGAACCATCCCCGGTGCTGTGAATATAACACATGATGCACTCGAGTATTTAGACCTGCTGCATGATAGTTATGTGCAAACAATGCAAAGATTAGGCGTACAAACCGATGCAAATGAGTATGATTTTAGTAATGCCAAAGAGTTGGTAGTGTTTTGTAACGGCAAATGGTGTCCGCAATCACATTGGTTTATAAAAAATCTCATAAAAATCGGGTACCCAAAAGATAAATTGAAGTGGTATCGCGGCGGTGTTGCATCGTGGAAAAGTGTAGGGTTAACGATAGCGAAATAACATTAGAATTAAATTTTAAGTTTTGATAAAATATTTTGTGGTAAAATTCCAGATTATTTAGCCGCAGCAAGAGGAGATGTTTAGTGTTTGACAGTTTGACCGAGTCGTTTAAAAATTCCATTAATAAGATACGTTTTAAAGATGATGAAAGTGCACTGAAAAAAGCAACAGGAGAGCTTAAGAAGTCACTTTTAAAATCTGACGTACACCATAAGGTGGTAAAAGATCTTATTAAAACTGTTGAGCTTGAAACAAAAAAAAGAGGGATCGGAAAAGAAAACTTTTTAAAAGCGCTGCAAGAAGAGTTGACAAAGATTTTGACCGCACCCGGGCAGCAAGGCTTTGTGTTTGCTAGCAAACCGCCGACGGTGGTATTAATGGCAGGGCTTCAAGGTAGCGGTAAAACAACGACAACAGGAAAACTTGCGTACTACCTCAAGCAGCGGCAAAAAAAAGTTTTGATTGCTGCATGTGACTTGCAAAGATTGGCAGCGGTTGATCAGCTAAAGCAGATCGCAGGCGATATCGAGGTAGATATTGTTGCCGATGAGAATAAAAAGCCTCAAGAGATTGCAAAACAAGCCCTTGAGATGGCGCAAAAGAAACTCTATGACGTGCTTATCGTAGATACGGCGGGACGGTTAGCAATCGATGAAGCATTGATGGAAGAGCTCAAACAGGTACAGCAAGTTCTTGATCCTGATGAAGTGTTCTATGTTGCCGATGCGATGACGGGTAAAGATGCGATACGTACAGCTGAAACTTTTCATAAAGAGATCGGGACTACCGGTGTGATCTTGAGTAAATATGATGGTGATAGCAAGGGCGGTGTTGCGCTTGGTATCGCTGATCAGGTAGGTGTACCGCTTCGTTTTATCGGTAGCGGAGAAAAGATGCCCGATCTTGACACCTTCATCCCCGATAGAATCGTCAAGCGCTTGATGGGTGCAGGGGATATCGAGTCGCTTGCGGAAAAAACAGCAGCGGTGATCAGTGAAAAAGATGCAAAAAAGCTCAACACAAAGATCAAAAAAGGGCAGTTTAACTTTAACGACTTTTTAGAGCAGATGGAAAATATGAAAAAGCTTGGAAGTATGAAGTCGATCCTTGGAATGATTCCGGGGATGGGAAATATGGCAAAGCAGATCAAAGATTTAGACTTAGAAAACTCTAAAGAGATCGTGCATATCAAAGCACTGATTGGATCGATGACAAAAAAAGAGCGCGAAAATCCCGATCTTTTAAATAATAGCCGTAAAAGAAGAATAGCTCAAGGTGCGGGCTTAAGCCAGGTGCAGGTTAATAAAATCTTAAAGCAGTTTAAAAATGCATCAAAGTTAGCAAAGAAGTTTTCCGGAAAAGGCGGAATGAAAGATTTGCAAAACATGATGAGTCAGATGGGCGGACCCGGCGGCAATATGCCGCCTCGATAAGAGTGCCATGGCACTTTATCCTAGGCAGAAGCTGCTTAGCATAAAGTGCCATAAGCACAAGAAATTGAAAAAAGGAAAAAAATGACAACAATTAGATTAACAAGAATGGGTAGAAAAAAGAAGCCGTTTTATAGAGTGGTAGTAACTGATAGCAGAAAAAGAAGAGACGGTGCATGGATCGAATCTATCGGCACATACAACCCCGACAAAGCGCAAAGAGCGGTAGAGATCGATCAAGAGAGATTGAACTATTGGTTAAGCGTTGGTGCAAAGATGAGTGATACCGTAAAGAGAATTGCAGGAAAATAGATAGCATATTGCTAAGGATGATGCGATGGTAAGAGGGTTTATTTTAGAGTATGCTAAGTTGATTGTCAACTATCCCGATAGTGTAGAGGTGACACAGGTAGAGATCGATAGCGATCATGATGAGATTGTGATCACTGCCCACCAAAAAGATGTAGGACTACTTATCGGCAAAGATGGGAAGATGATCAATGCGATAAAAACCCTCATTACCGGTTGCAAAGCCAAAAACTCAAAAAGCTACAAAATCAACATCCAATCTCATGGATAAATTCTTAATTGCCAAAATCGGCAAAACCGTCGGCTTAAAGGGGGAGTGCAAGCTCCATCTTTTTACTGATTTTGTGCAGCAGTTCACTCCCCAAAGCAGTTTTGAATCAGATAGAGGAATCCTTACGATCAAAAGTTATAACCCTCAAAGATCAACAGTAAGTTTTGTCGGTTATGAAAGTGTAGAAGATGCAAAAAAGCTTACAAATTGTGAACTTTTAAGCAGCAAAGAGCAAACAAGAAAAAATTGCCAACTTAACGAGGGTGAAATGTTTTGGTTTGATATGATAGGATTGCCTGTCATTGAAGACGCTCAAGAGCTTGGCAAAGTGATCGATATTGATAGAATAGGTGATATTGACTATTTTAAGGTAGAGACCGCTTCTGCATTTAGTCATATCGCAAAACGATTTTTGATCCCTAATATCGATGTGTATATTCAAAAGAAAGATACTAGCGGTATCTACACGCAAGATGCTATGGGTTTATTAGAACAAAGTTGATGCGTTTTACCTTTGTAACACTTTTCCCAGAGCTTATTCAAGGCTACTTTGCAAGTTCAATTCTATCACTTGCAAAAGAGGCAAAGCATATCGATATCGCTTTTGAAAATCCAAGAGAGTATACGACAAATAAGCACAACAAGGTTGATGATTATATGGTAGGCGGCGGTGCAGGGCTGGTGATGACGGCACAACCGCTTTTTGATACACTAAAACAGCACAAAGATAAACATATTATCTTTACGACCCCGGGTGCAAAACCGTTTCGTCAAAACGATGCGGTGCGCCTGAGTCGAAAACGTGAGATCGTGTTTGTTTGTGGGCGGTATGAGGGGATCGATGAGCGCGTTATCGAAGAGTTTGCCGATGAAGTGTTTAGTATCGGTGATTACATTCTCACAGGCGGCGAGCTTGCTTCTATGGTGATGGCTGATAGTATTAGCCGCAATGTAGAGGGCGTGTTGGGCAATAGTGATTCTTTAAGCGTTGAGAGTTTTAACGAGGAGTTGCTTGAAGCACCAAGCTTTGCTAAGCCTAAAGAATTTGAAAATTTATATACCCCTTCAGAATTTTCAAAGGGAAATCATAGTAAAATTGCGAAATTAAAAAGTGCCATGTCTATCGCAAAGACAAAGTATTTTAGACCCGATCTGTATAAAAAATATAAGGCAAGGCAAAAATAGATAGGTACGACAATAGCACAGGTAAAGGAAAACGATGAGAAATAGATACATTGAAAGTTTCGAACAAGCTCAGATTGAGGGAAAAGAAGTACCACAGTTTAGAGCCGGAGACACGGTAAGAGTTGCTGTTAGGATTAAAGAGGGCGATAAAACAAGAGTGCAAGATTATGAAGGTGTTTGTATCGCAATCAGAGGTCAGGGAACAGGAAGAAGTTTCAACGTAAGAAAGATCGCTGCAGGCGGTATCGGTGTTGAGAGAAAATTCCCTATTTATAGCGAAAGCATTGAATCAATTACCGTAGTAAGACGCGGGAAAGTAAGACGTGCAAAACTGAATTACTTAAGAGGTCTTAAAGGGAAAGCCGCTAAGATTAAAGAGTTAAGAAGATAGTTTATGATTACAAAGCCTCTTTTGGCTTTGTAACTTTTTAGTAGGTAAAGATCTTTTTATCTACATCCTCCCA
>JBNJHJ010000162.1:0-4236 GCA_051748365.1 Campylobacterota bacterium | reverse complement strand
TACCCAAAAGCTGTCTTGCAACGCTCAATCCATCGGCGCCGTTGTTGCCAGGACCGCACACGATCAAAATCTCGCTACCCTTTTCAAAACGATGCTTGATAAAGTTTGAAATTCCTAACGCCGCATTTTCCATCAAAATATCTTCGCTTAAGCCATACTGCTCATAGCAGCGCTTATCAAGTGCGTAACAATCATAATAAAGATTTTGCATATCTATCCTTTTAATACATAAATCCAAAAAGCCACAGAGGAATTTTATTACCGCTTCCAACGGTAATTGCATCAGCAGCGACATAACTAGCATCGATATCTTTTATCTGCTGAAACCCTTTATTTTTGCCGCCAATTTCAAATATAAAGCGATCATCCACCATAAAATCACCCTTTTTTGTATAGCTTAGACGCTTTTGTGCAAACATCGAATAAAAAAACACTTCACGAATCGTACCTATCTCATACTCTTGACAGTAGCTATAGTGTAAATTTGTATTACCAAGATAGAGTTTATCGGGTTTTGAAAATATTGTATCATCATTTGCTCGTTGTTTCAAAATATTCAATATTTTTCCACGTTGTAGATACTCTAAATAACGGTATATTGTTTGATAATCCCGCACTCCGATATTTTGTGACAATGCTTTGATATTCACTTGAAAAGGTTTTGAACTACAGATAAGCCGTACAAGCTTTTTTAACCGTATAACTTTGTCGTACTCAATTGTAAAAATAGAGGGAATATCAACCTCTATAACGGTATTTATAGTCTCTTGTAATTTCAATGCATAGGAGTTTTTATTATCAAAATAAAAGGGATAAAATCCTGATTGCAAATACTCTTGCCAATGCTCAAAAGGCTTTATCTTTGTACAGATTGTCGTCGCTATATCGATATGTTCTTGCACAATCTCTTCAAATGTAAATGCCGGCAACGAGATACCCTCTCGCAACTCTATAAACTCACGAAACGATAACCCGTTCATATGATACATCACTACGCGGCGACTAAGATCAGCCTTTGCATGATCAAGTTTCAAAGCGCTTGAACCGCTAAATATCACACGAAGCCCAAGCATATCATAAATCTTTTTTAACTCTTTTTCAAATCCGCGATATTTATGAATCTCATCGATAATCAACAGCTCGCCGCCCTCTTGATAAAACCTATACGCAATATCAAACAGCGACTCGACATCCAAAGAATCGGCACTGCAGTAGAGCTTTTTTTCCCATGAGAGAGTACACTCTTGAAGATACTGTAGCAAAAATGTCGTTTTCCCGACACCTCTAGCCCCGACAATACCGATAAGCTTATTTGTAAAATCCACCTTTTCGAAAAAAGAGCGCTTATACTTTGCATCTAATGTATTGATATAGTTTTGTTGAAACTCTCGAAGCTGTTGTAGCACAAACTCTCCTTTTTATTCTTGTTAAGAAAAAGGATACCATAATTTTATGGATTCATTCATAAATAAAGCATTAAAAGTTATGGTTGCAACCATAACTTTTGTGATTTTTGTGCAAAAGGGGCAAGATGTAAAGCTACATCTTCACCGAGCCGCTACCTTTTTGCAAGTGTCCGATCACGTATCCGCCGCTTTCATTGCAGACAAAGTCTACGTCGCTTTCATCAACTACAAGCACCATGCCAACACCCATGTTAAACGTTCGCATCATCTCCTCTTTTTCGACATATTTTGCCATAAAATCAAAGATCGGCAGGGTTTGGATCTTGCTCTCATCGATGATCGCATCAAAGCGCCCATCAAGTACGCGCGGGATATTTTCGACCAATCCGCCGCCTGTGATATGGGCTAAAGCTTTTATCTTATGCTGCAACTTTTTAAAGGTTTTAACGTATATCTTTGTCGGGGTTAAAAGCGTATCGATAAGTGGCTTGCCTTCAAAGGTATCCTCATATCCCATCCCTAGCTTGTCAAAAAACAGCTTTCGTACAAGTGAGTATCCGTTTGAGTGTACGCCGCTGCTAGGGAGCGCTACAATAACCTGCCCCTGCGCCAAATGCTGTGAACGATCGATCTGTTGCTTTTCTGCAATCCCTACGCTAAAGCCCGCAAGATCAAAATCGCCGCCGCTATACATCCCGGGCATCTCCGCAGTCTCACCGCCTATGAGTGCGCATTCACTTTGCTTGCACCCATGAGCGATCCCTTTGACCACCTCTTTTGCCACATCTACCTCAAGCTTTGCCGTGGCGTAATAATCCAAAAAAAACATCGGTTGGGCAAAGTTACAGATCAAATCATTCACACACATTGCAACCAGATCGATCCCTACGCTTTCGTATCGCTTGCTCTCAATTGCAAGCTTAAGCTTTGTCCCCACTCCGTCTGTGGCTGCAAGGATAACGGGCTGTTTGTACCCGCTAGGAAGCTCATACGCTCCTGCAAAGCTGCCGATCCCGCCAAGAACGTTTGGCGTAAAGGTAGATTTCACATCGGCTTTGATAGCTTCTACAAAATCATTGCCCGCATCGATATCAACGCCGGCATCTTTGTAACTAACCTTGCTCATTATCTGCCTTTTCAAAGTCACACTTACCGATCAGTTTTTCAAGCATCCAGATAGAGGGACAAAAGTTTGTCACTGCCCAAACAATAAGCATCACCATAATAAATAGTTGCAATACAAACGCCGCTGCCATCATCCCTGAACCTGCTAATCCCATCACAAGCCCTAACATAATCGCCATCAAAACTCTCTGAACTCTCTGTGCACATATCATATTCATCTTCTCATCCTTTTTCTCATTTTTAAAAACGATTATACTATAATGTTGCATAGATTTAAATGAGGAGAGATCCGTGCAGATACTAAAAACCCCCCGACAGTTGCAACAATACCGCGATAGCTTAGAAAAAAGCGTAGGCTTTGTACCCACCATGGGAGCATTGCACGAAGGGCACTGCAGCCTCATTCGCTGCAGCAAAGAACAAAATGCGCACACCATAGTCTCTATCTATATAAACCCTACGCAATTTTTAAGGGGAGAAGATCTTGATACCTATCCCAAACAGCTTGAAGATGATATCAAGCTGTGTCAAAGATACAAAGTAGATGCGCTTTTTGTGCCAAGTTCGCTGTATGGAGATGATGAAGTGAGTATTGTAGCACCGCAAAAAAGAGGCTACATCTTAGAAGGACATTTTCGCCCCGGACACTTTGACGGCGTGCTGCAAGTGGTGCTTAAGCTGCTCAATCTCGCGCGCCCGCACAATGCGTACTTTGGCAAAAAAGATGCGCAGCAATATATCCTCATCAAACAGATGGTCAAAGATCTGTTTTTAAACACCCGCATTATCGGCTGCCCCACCCTGCGTGATAGTGACGGATTAGCCAAAAGCAGCCGCAACCTCTATCTAAGCGACAGTGAACGAAAAAGAGCGCTCACACTTTCACAAACGCTTTTTTATATGCGAGACAATATCCGCTTGCAAAATTTTGAGAAGCTGCTAGCCAATGCCAAAGGGTTTTTAGAAATAGATCGCTTGCAGTATCTACAGATCACCGATTATGCACTCAACCCCCTACGCACCTATCAAAAAGACAATACCCTCATCACTATAGCGGCGTTTGTGGGCAAAACACGACTTATAGATAATCTATGGTTGTAAAATAACGTGTAACTTTTAGCTTAGTTTTATAAAACTTTTGTAATTTATATCATATTTTATTTTATTTTAAGCAAACTTATCCCATAATGACAACAGGCAGAGGATTTTGACCGATGCCAAAAATTTTTTAAGGAGTCGTTATGCGAAACGGTTTTACTATGATTGAATTGATCTTCGTGATCGTAATATTAGGGATTTTGGCTGCTGTTGCCATTCCAAGATTGGCTGCAACAAGAGATGATGCTGCTATTACTCAAGAAGTTGCAAATGCAAAAACTTGTGTGAATGATGCTGCGGCACATTATACTGCACAAGGTGATTTAGACACATTCTCTTCTGATGCTTGTACAGCTGCTTCAGCTACAAATGCTGAATACGTAACAGTAGACACATCTTCTGGTGATAGTGCAGTAGTTGCAACAACTGATGAAATTGGGGATGATGTTGTTGGTGACTTAATAGGAACTCATACTTTTGGTGGATCACAAATTTATTAATAAACAAAAAATACAGTGCAAAGCCCTTGAGCTTTGCACTGTATATAACTATAATAAGGTGTATTAAATCAAAGCATTTACTGTCATTGAACTGATATTAGTCATTG
>JBNJHJ010000161.1:0-4241 GCA_051748365.1 Campylobacterota bacterium | reverse complement strand
TGAACGCTTTGGGTGAAAGAGGCGTACCTGTTGCACAGGGGTTTGAATACAATTCGGGTAATAACGATTGGTGGCTTAGCGGCGATGAGTTTTTAAAACTTTCAAAGAGTGAGTAATGCAGTATCTTCCCTATAGTTGCCAATCCATCAATGAAGAAGATATACAAGCCGTCACCCGCGCAATGCGCTCTTCGCACCTGACGCAAGGGGGTGAAGTGGATGCTTTTGAGAATGAACTTTGTACATATGTGGGTACAAAGCATGCAGCGGTTTTTAACTCCGCTACTTCAGCTCTTTTTGCACTTTATAAAGCCTATGGGTTAAAAGAGGGTGATGAAGTGATCACGACGCCTCTTTCGTTTGTGGCAACATCAAATATGCTCATTGAGTGTGGCTGCACGCCTGTTTTTGTGGATATACAATATAACGGCAATATCGATGAAAAGAAGATTGAACAAAAGATTACGCCAAAAACAAAAGCTATTGTGAGTGTTGATTTTGGCGGTAATGTAGTGGATGTCAAAACGATAAGAAAGCTGTGCAGTAAGCATGATTTAAAGTTCATCAGCGATAGTTCGCACGCTCTTGGCAGTGCCGTAGATGGACAAAAGGTAGGAACCTTTGCCGATGCGACGGTCTTTAGTTTTCATGCGATAAAGCCTATCACTACCTTTGAGGGCGGGGCGGTTGTAACAGATGATAATCAACTTGATGCAAAATTGCGTCTTTTGCGCAGTCACGGGATAGTGAAAAAAAAGTTATGGAACTCTGATATGGTAAGTATGGGGTATAATCTGAGGCTTTCGGATGTGGCATCTGCGCTTGGCAGGTCACAGCTTAAGCGGCTTGAGAGTTTTATTGCAAAAAGAGAGCTGATAGCACGGTTTTATGATGAAAAATTTGCAAACAATCCCTATTTTGCAACGATAAAAATAAAAGAGAATATTCAAAGTGCTAGGCATCTGTATCCCATCACGCTTTTTCGCAATCTATGGTGTGCAAAGGAAGATATCTTTGGCAAACTGCAAGAGATGGGTATCGGGGTGCAGGTGCATTATAAACCGATCCATACAAACAGTTTTTATGAGAAGATATACGGCAAGCAAGAGTTTACGGTTGCGCAAGAGTTTTACAAAAGCCAGCTGAGTCTGCCTTGTCATCAGGGGATGGATCTTGATGATGCTCAAAGAGTGGTTGCAGCGGTTTTTAGCGTGTGTGAGCGTTTTAGCGGAGGTTGCAGATGCTAAAGAGAAAGCTTTTTATCATCATCCAAGCGCGCATGACCTCTACGCGTCTGCCCAAAAAGGTGATGCTAGCGCTATGTGGGACAAGTGTACTGGGGATGATGCTGCGGCGGCTTGAGAGGTTTAGAGACAATATCATCATCGCAACGACCGATGACGGGAGTGAAGCGCCTATTGTCGCGTTTGCTAGGCAAGAGGGGTTGCGGTATCACCGAGGTGATACCGATGATGTGCTGAGTCGCTACTATGAATCGGGGATAAAATACGGGGCTGAAGATGAGGATATTATCGTGCGGCTTACGAGTGATTGTCCGCTTATCGATGCTGATATCGTGCAGCGCTGCATCGAAACGTTTACGCAAAAAGAGGTGGATTATCTCTCAAATATCTCTCCTAGAACCTATCCTAGAGGGCTTGATTGTGAAGTGTTTTCTTTTGGTTCCTTGCAAAAAGCGTTTTTTAGAGCCAAACAGCCTCATGAAAGAGAGCATGTGACACCATTTATCCACACAACGCACAAAGGGGAGTTTACCCATGCAAGTGTCGTGGATAATGAGGATAATGCAGCGTATCGTTTGACGCTAGATGAAAAGGCAGATTATGAAGCTATAAAGGAGGTCTATAGGCTGCTTGATTGTCGTAGTGATTTTAGTTATCAAACATTGATTGAAGTGTTAAAGGCAAATCCCCATGTAAAACTGATAAATAAAGATGTTGCACAAAAAAAGTAAAAAAGATATAATAATCACAAAAAGGTGGAGGATGATGGTAAATATTGAAAAGCTTACACCGGAAATAATAAAAAGATTAAAACCCCTTAATCCTCAAAAAATAATCCTTTTTGGAAGCTATGCATATGGAATACCAGACAGTGAAAGTGATATAGATCTGTTTATCATAAGTGATATTCAAAAAGAAAAAGCAAGAGATTTAAAAGTAGAAGCCAAATTAAAACTAAAAGATTTAATAGCACGATATAAGATAGGGTTTGACATAATGGTCGCACCGCAAGAATTTGTAAATAATCGAGAAGATCATTTTTATAAAGTTGACATTTTGCAAAACGGTAAGGTGCTTTATGAATAAAACTGCTGCAAAAGAGTGGTTGACAATAGCATATCATGATCTCACGGCTGCACAGATCCTTTTTGAGGCAGATCATTTTACAGATAGTATAGGAAATGACCTGCAGCAATCACTTGAAAAAATTTTAAAATCAATCCTTGCATACCAAAATAAAAAAATCATAAAATCACATGATTTAGTTGAGATCTATTATTATGTAAATGATTTTATAGACTGTGAAAGTGAAATGGAACTATTAGCAAGAGCAACAGAGTATCTAAAAGAAGATAGATATCCTAATCCAAACTACTTTTTACCTTCAAAAGATGAGATTAAAGATGTTTTAGAATTTACTCACAAACTTTACAATCAGGTTTGCCGCCTTTTAAAGTTTGATGATGTGTTAATAGATGTATCAAAATAAATTTATAGACAAAGATGATATAATAAAAACTTATAAAACATCGGGAGATTAGCATGGAAACAATCACGCTAGAGCAGGCAAACAAAGACTTCAATCATTTAAGAAGAAATGACAAAAACTCATATATTAAAGTGTTTGATCTAGTAAGAGAAATCATGGTAAATCCTAGAGAGGGAACAGGCAAGCCGCAGAGGTTGAAATATTTTGACAAAGAGGTGTATTCAAGACGAGTAAACCACAAAGATAGATTGGTTTATACTATCTATGAATCTTTACAAGAGATTGATATTTCATCATGTGTGGGTCATTGTGAATAAAAATGAAAAAGATTCTTTTTCGAGCTGATTCCCCCTCAAATGCAAAGATTTACTAAATAGTGTTTTAGATACAATGATAAAAAGTGTTGCATCAAATAGATGATTTAGAAACCAAAATGTTTTCTAACCATAGTGAATCTATAAATAAAAATACTATAATAAGTTTATAAAAGATTTACAAAGTTTATTAAGGGAGGTGTAGGTGATGATTGATATAGAAAAATTAAAGCCAAAAATTATAGAACAACTTAAACCATTGAACCCGAATAAAATTATATTGTTTGGAAGTTATGCTTATGGCACTCCAAATGAAGATAGTGATATAGATTTGTATATAGTTACGAATGATGAATATATTCCAAAAAGCTTTAAAGATAATTTTTCTATTAAAATAAAGTATTTAAATGCACTTAGTGATTTAACAGATAAGTTTGCTACCGATGTAATTATTCATACAAAAAAAATGAATGAAAGGTTTTTAGAATTAAACAGCTCATTTTCTAGAAAAATACATGAAAAAGGAAATGTACTATATGAAAAATCTTAATATGGCTAGAGAATGGCTTAAAGCTTCTGTAATGGATTTAACAGTAATAAAAGAAATTATCAATAATAAAGACTTGACAACTATGACTGCATTTCATTCACAACAATCAATTGAAAAAGCTTTAAAATCAATTTTAGAATATTATGGTGAAGATGTACCAAAAATTCACCAAGTTAAAAAATTATTTAGTTTAACTGCCAAATATATAACTTTTGAGATTGATATGGAAATGGCTTTTAAAATTGATACTTTATATATAGACTCTAGATATCCGGGTGATATGGGACTTTTACCTTACGGTAAACCAACACTAGATGATGCAATAGAATTTTATGATTTTGCATTGAGAGTATTTGATAAAGTTTGTATTCATTTACAGTTAGATAAAAATGAGTTTATAGATAGTGATTAAAAACATCCTCTTTCGAGCCGATTCCTCATCTAACATCGGTACGGGGCATATTATGAGAGATTTGGTGCTTGCCAAACAGTATCCTAATGCTAACATAACCTTTGCCACTCAAGCACTTGATGGAAATATAAATAACAAAATAACAGAAGCAGGGTATAAGCTAGAGATATTGAGTTCTAACGATTTGCAAGAGTTAGATAGTGTGATAAAAAAGTTAGGTATCGATATGATAA
>JBNJHJ010000160.1:0-4284 GCA_051748365.1 Campylobacterota bacterium | reverse complement strand
TCATGGAGTCCATATCCAAAGGCAATACCAAACTCGGCGCTATCGCTTCAGATCTTGGAATACATTCTTCGTATCTGCCAAAATATATTCATAAACTTATTGAACTTGATATCATCCAAAAAGAGGTCCCGGTCACGGAAAACAATCCGACAAAAAGCAAAATGGGACGGTACCGGATAAAAGACAAGTTTTTAAATTTTTGGTTTCATTACGTATATAAAAATTACAGCTATCTTGAGATAGGCCAGATTGACCTGGTGGCAGATGAGGTTGCCATAAATTTTAACGACAGGTTTGTCTCCTTTGCGTTTGAAGATTATGTACTTCATGAGCTCATGAGAAATCCGCGCAAATATATTGATTTTATACCAAAAAAAGCGGGCCGCTGGTGGAATAACAAACAAGAGATTGATATCGTAGCTTTTGATGATGATCATATGGCATTTATCGAATGCAAATGGCAAAACAGTGTCAATATTGCCAGAGTCAAAGAAAAGCTCGTGCAAAAAGCGACAACTATCAAAACAAATAAGCAAAAAAGTTACCATGTCGTCACCAAAAATGATTATTTACAAGGCGGCTGATCTGATAAAAATTACTGATGGCCACCTCTAAAAACACCCAAACAAATCAGCCAGTAACCTGGATGTAGTTAAAATATAGGAACAGATACAAGTTTTGGAGGTTTAAAGATCGGGGATAAGATTCCTGCCAACAAAGAAGTAGCAATGAATAACCCATACAGCGATTACATTATCTACGTCGATGAAAGCTGGGATCACGCTTTGTGGGAGAAGTAAAGCGTTAGGGGTTAAGTGCCAGGTGCTAAAAAACTTGCCTCTTTAGCATTAGAATCGTTAAATATATTTTAGGTATAATAACACACTAATTGGTGTAGGAGGTGCAAAATGTCAGAAATTTTTAAATATATAAGAAATGGCATGAAAAAAGCGGTAGTAGTTGGTACGCCTGATTTTAGCCAAAATAATCAATACCAAGATATGGAAAATATGAGAAGTGATTTTGATTTTTCTAGAAAAATAGTAGTGGGTAAAGATGCAAGAAGACAAACAAAAACAACAGCTAGAAAACAGTAAACAGTCTATACCTCTTGATGAAGTTGAGAAGCTTCTTTCAGAACAAGAAGCTCATATTTTGCAAAATTTTAAAATTCAAATGACTCAAGTAAGACAAGCACCTACGCCACCACCTGAAGAATTAAAGCAACTCAAACAGATAGATAAAACTTTCCCAGATAGAATAATAAAAATGGCAGAAAAAGAGCAAGGTTTTAGGCATAGATCTACTTACATAGGGCAAATTAACTTCATCTTGTTGGTTGTTTTAGGCTACTCAATTGCTGGTGCGAGTGGGTATTTTGGCTCTGCTTGGGTTGGAGGTACCATATAGCACTAGGAGTGTCGTACATAGCATATGTCTTCAAAGTCAAAGACCCTAAGCCTCCTAAAAAACAAATTTTGAAAATCTCACTCCAAAAAATCCCCGACTTTCATATCCTTTGCTACAGGAACCTCATTATAGTACCGATTTATCTTTGTGCCGTAGGTAGTAAGCATCACCACTTTTAAATCATACTTTTTTTTCGTTAGTTCATGTTCTATAAGCTTTTGTTTTTTGTTTTTGAGATTTTGCGCATACTCTTTATCTATGCTAAATGTATCATTGTAGTATTTGCACTCTACGATGTCATACACGCCCCCTTTGTAGCCAATCAGTATATCGATCTGCGCACCTTTTTCTTGTGAAAATCTGTCCTCTACGCTGTAGCTCCAGTAGCCTATGCTTTCTATGGCTGCGCTTAATCCTCTTTGCTTGAGGTAGAGGTGAATATTTGCCATCATCATCTTTTCAAACGCATACCCTTGCCAAATCACATAATCAGGCGATAGCGACTTTGTTTGAAAATAATCCACAAGATTTGCGATATCGTTTTTGCTCAGCTGCTCTACCCATTTATTGTAAAAGTTACAAAACGGATCAATGGCGATATATTTTGTGTTTTTTGCAGCGTAATTAAATCGCCTTACAGGCTTTACAAACCCCGTATCTACAAGCTCTTCAAGATTTGACCGAAGCGTTGAGGGGCTTGTGCTTTTTATACTCTCTTCAAGTTCTTGTGCGGTATATCCTTTTTGGTTGGAAACTAAAAGCTCTACGATTTTTTTATGGCTTGATGCTTTGTCATAAAAAAGGGATTTAAACAACATATCAAACTCTCCAAACAAAGGAGCGTGCAGTGAAAAGAAAAGTTTGTTTATGTTTTGAGCCACTGATAGCTTTGCATCTAAATAACTCAAATACTTTGCAACCCCACCAAGTGCCATATAAATATCAACTATACTTTTATCATCAAGATCAAATTTTTTCTCTTTGAGCAGATACTGTTTTGTTTCTTTCAGATCAAAAGGCTGTAACCCCAACTCTACATCCACTCGGTGAAACAGAGGCCCCTTGCTATCTTTTAAGATTTTGTTCTTTATCCAAGACGCGTTTGATCCACAAAGTATTACGACTAAATTATCGTGTTTTTCTATGTAAGTGTTATAAAAATGTCCAAAAGCACTTAAAAATCCCGCTTTATTGTGTCTATCTATCCATGCAACCTCATCGATAAAGACGATAACCTTACCTTTGTGATTTCTTTCTTTTATCTCCTTTTCGATCGTTCTATTTAAAAAGATAAAAGCTTCATGCCACTTTGTGATAGGCTTTGTAGGTTCGACTTTAAACCAATCATAGATCGCTTCTACAAAATAATCTTTTTGTACTTGCGAATCTTGATCGGCACTTCCGGTGAATTTGAAAAAAAGACAATCTTTACGGTGAGTTTGAAACATATAATCGACTAAATACGTTTTACCGATCCTTCTTCGTCCATGGATCACCGCTAGCGAACTTTTCTCTGCTTCACACAGTGAGTTGATTATCTCTATCTCTTTTTCTCTTCCAACCATAAAAACCTTTACAAAATTATAGATATTTTTATTATTGTACCATAAAACTAAATATATCAATCAGTTTTATGCAGATAATTTTATTTTAACATCTTTTATTAAAATAATATATCTATTTGTACCTAATCCTAGAAACCACTCAATGATTTTGATGAAATCACCAAAGAGTTTTTAGAAGAAAAATTGGACCAGGGAGAGCAAACATTAAAATACCTCTTCTGATACAATTGAGGATGTACGCAATATGTATACTAATACGCAAAAGTCTTGTGCATCTTGAATGTAGACACTTCAAAGACAATTTTATGATAGTATTATACTGATGTAGTAACAAAATGGAGTAACAGAGGGCAGATGGAGGATGATACAGTACCAGTTGGATGAGTGCGATAAAGAACCGATTCATAAATTATCAGCAATCAACAGTAAAAAATACCTGTTCACTGTCCAAAAGGACAGTTACAAAATTTTGCAAACCAGTGAAAACGCAACCAGAGTTTTCAACAAACCAGTCAAGCAAATACTTCAAAGCTCGCTGCATGATATCTGCGGCCACAGATTTATGCACGTTTTGCAAAAACATCTTGCCGCTTTGCGCGGGCAGAAAAGCAACGCAGGTTTTGCTCATGAAGATTATTTTTATATTCTGCATTGTGATGAGCGTTTTTTTGTTTTAGAGTTTGAACAAACCCGTATCGTCCAAAGCAATTCATCTGAACGGGTTTTGCGGTCTATGATGCAAAGATGCGATCTGAAAAAAAGTGTGAGTGAAATGCTGGATACGATAGTATCGTTTGTGCGTGAAGTAAGCGGGTTTGACAGAGTGATGGCGTACCGCTTTGACCAGGATTATAACGGTACGATCGTATCGCAAAAGTCACGGGAGTTGCAGGAAGATTTTTTAAACCACAAGTTTCCGGCAAGCGATATTCCCGCCCAGGCCAGAGAGTTGTATATCAAAAATCGATTTCGGGTCATAGATGACGTTCATGACCTTCCCGCAGCAGTCGTTCCTGAGCGCAACCCCGCCACCGGTGAGGTGCTGGATATGAGTTTTTGTTATTTTCGGGCGGTATCGCGAATACATATACAGTATTTGCAAAACATGGGCGTAGGCGCTTCGATGTCGCTTTCTATTGTCGTCAATGACAGGCTGTGGGGGATGATCGTATGCCACCACCCGGGTCCCAGAAGCATACCTGCTTGCGAGTTTGGTATGTATGATCTTATAAGCCGCTACATTTCCAAGCAGATTGAACAAAAGCAGATGATAGTGCATTATGAAAAAAGTATACAAAACAGCCACCGG
>JBNJHJ010000159.1:0-4316 GCA_051748365.1 Campylobacterota bacterium | reverse complement strand
CGTCGCAAGCAAAAGAACAAAACTGCCTAAAAACATCGAAGTTTTATCAAATCCTACGCTACTGTCTGTAATGAGGCTTAAAACCATCAAAACAACCGCCACGCTCATAGCGTTTGGAACAAAAAAAGAGATCATAAAGCCTTTGTTTTGCAAACACTGCACCTGCATCGGTTTTGGATCCATTTTTAGTGCGCTTGTGCTAAAAAATAGACTTGAGCCAAACAAGATCGCAACTAAGATAAAGTTTGTATTTTCTACAAAAAATATAAGATAAAGCGCTAACACCATAAAGAGCAATCCGCCCATTTTGTAAAAGAGATAGATTAAAAACCGCTGTGTAAAGATTTGAGAGAAAAACTCCATATAATACCTTTTTAAAAGGTATTATATCAAATGGAGTTAAAGAGTTATTGAGAGATCACGTTTTCCCAGCACTCTTTTTTGTAGTAATGGTTATCTGCACCTTTATAAACAGTCACATCTTCGCCTAAACTTTTGTTTTTCATTGTTATTTTATTTGGCAACTCTTGACCCATAAGCTCTGCTGTATCGATATCATTTTGCGTATATACCGCAATCGGGCTACACGCGTTTTCTACTTGCGGGCAGTTTACTTCGTAGTAGTTGCCGTCATTTGCTTGCTGCACGTACACTTTTTTTGCATTGAGTGCCGCATCTAGAACTTGACCGCTTTTGCTTACTGCGGGGTAGCATGCATTGACCATATCTCTTAGACCAAATACCTTGGCATTTCCTTGAAACATCCATTGCAGTTTGACGATGTTGTCGGCTTGGTCGGTTCCTGTTCGACAAAAGCTATACACTGCGCCTATTTTATCGCTGTGGCGTCTTTCATCTTCAAAAGCTTTATTCCAACCTCTAAGAGGCACAAGCACTGCTCCATCAAGCGTTAAGCCCTCTTGTTCGCTTTTGGTTCGAGAATCAACGACTACGATCGGTTTGCCGTCAAGGTTTTGTCCCTGCAAGGCTGCTTGCACTTCACCGACGGTTGCGTAGTATCCCGTTTCTTTGATGCGTGATTTTATCTTGCCGTTTGTTTCACCGTATCCTTGGTTGACCTCAAGGTCTCCGAATTTTTCATAAAACTCTCCAAATCCGCTAGCACTGAGTGATGTTGCGGCTACCAATGAAGCAACAAGACCTGCTTTGAGTAGATTTTTTACCATTGTATTCCCCTTTTTTATATAATTATCGTTACTATAATACTACAAAATTACAAAATGTAAACCGTATTTACAAAAAAACAGAGTGCCGCATGGTGGATATTAAAAATTTATATATTTGTAATAAATTCAACCTATAATAAGGAGAGGGTATCGTAGAGATTATCGTACTCATAGTTTTTATCTATCTGCTTAGTTCCATTACGCTTTGGAGTGTCAAAACAGGGATTTCTCCTATGTTTTCAAGCCCAAAAACGCTCCGAATGCTCAAGGAATTAGTCAAAAAAGAAGATACTCAGTGCGTATGTGACCTTGGCAGCGGTTGGGGGTTTTTAGCCGTAGCACTTGCAAAAGACAATCCGCAAAAGCAGGTAAGAGGGTTTGAACTCTCACCGGTTCCCTATCTCTTTTCGCAACTGCTTGTACAATGTAGCGGCGTTAGCAATCTCAAAATCTATAAAAAAGATTTTTTAAAAGAGAGGTTAGATACGCAACTGCTTGTTGCATATCTGCACCCACGGGGGATGCAGCAGGTAGCAAAAAAATTAAATGAAGAAAAGTTTGCCGGCGTACTGCTGAGTTCTACCTTTGCGCTAGATGCGCACAGAGCAGATTTTGTAGTGCAGGTTGCAGATATTTATGTTACGCCGATCTATAGATACTCATTTGCCGTAACGTAGTGAAACTCGTAATAGTTTTGCGCGATATACTGCATATCGCTTTTTGCGTCGCTACTGCATGCAAACAAAATAGCATCGCCTAGCATCAACTCAATATCCTGTTTTGGCAAGATTATTTCACTATGGTCTCTTTTGATCATCAAAGCAAAGATTGCGTTGTGATGCTCTTTGTTTTGTCTTGATTTTAAAAGTGTAGCTAAGTGAACTGTTTTTTTAGCTTTGAGTTGTGCCGTTATCTGTTGTGCTTCTTCATCATTGATCCGCAGTCCTACAACATGCGGACGCGTACTGATGGTCATCAGTTTTTTGATCAGCTTTTGACCCCACTGCTCATCTTTATCGCTTAAGCTTTTGGAAAAACGATCAATAAGCGGACGGATCATGGCGTTGGTTGTTTTAGTGATGAGTAGCCTTGAGGGCATAAAGATATAATCAATATGTGTATTTTGAAAGATAGAAAAATCCTCCATCTCATTTTCTCTTACGATAGTGATGATCTTATTATTAAGCTTTTTTGCCGTTGCCAAAATGGAGAGGTTTGTCGTATCGTTGTTGGTGCCGATAATAATAGCTACTGCCTTTTGGATTCCCGCTTCGGTAAGTACCTGTCTATCATCACTGTTTGCGATTACGACATCCTCTTTCTCTTGAGTGCTTAAGCTTACGGCCTTGTCATTGTCTATTTCTATATAGGAAGCGTTTATGCCGTTTTTTTCAAGCACTTCACGGATCGCTTTTCCCATCCGTCCATACCCGCAGACGATATATTTACCCCGAGGAAAGGGATGATAATCCATATCAAGTGAACCGGTTTTGTACAGCCAGCGCTCAATCTTGAGCAGACTTGAGGCGTTGATCGCTTTGTCGATCTGTCCTGCAATGATTTCAAAGGGATTTTCTACAATCTCAACGCCTACGTCTTTGAGGTTTTCACTCTGATTTGGCGTGGTGGATTTGATAGCAAGCTGTGCTTTTGGATTGAGCATCTTTGCAGTGATCGCGATGCGAAGATTAAGATAATCATCTTGAAATAAAGAGATAAGTCCTTTGCAGTATTTTGATTTGATGCCGGCGTACTCTAGGGCTTTGGGATCGTGGGCATCTGCTTTGAGAATAGGAACATAGGGGATGAACCCCTCAAGGTTTAAAGCTGCAACACGGTTTTCATTCTTTTCAATGACGATGATACGTAGATCTTTTTTGAGTGCTTGTTTGATCACCTCTTTAGTAACATTTGTAAAACCAAGTACGATCAAAAAATCTTCACGGATACTGCGAACCTGTTTTTTGAATCTCCCCTTTGCCAACTCTTGCAAAAAGACTTTGTCTTGAATCATGGAGATGATCGAACCGATACAGTATGCCCACGCTAACACGGTCATATAGATAGAGATAATCACCCATAATCGCTGCCCGTAGGTAAACTCATAGGGCACTTCTCCAAACCCTATGGTCGTGGCGGTGTAGCTAAGAAAATAAAACGCATCAAAGATACTCATATAATACGCATTGCCGCTATCGTCCATCCCCTCTATAGAAGTAAGTCCGATAATGGCGATGGCATAGCTAAGAATCAGCGTGATAAGCGGTGTTCGAAGCCTATAAAGAATGAGCCAAAGAGAGTTATTTCCCATACATTAGCGCTTTGATTTGAGCGTATCACCGATATAAAGGATCACCGAGACGATATTTGCAAGCAGTGCACCGCCGCTTAGAGAAACGATAACCGAGGAAGTGCCTGCATCAACGGTGTATACATAAGCAGAAATTGTCCATACAAGTGCTGCTGTTATCAGTTGAATATCGGCAACAAGAGAGGTTGCAAGCAGTACCGATCCTGTTTGGGTTTTATCGCCGAGTTTGAGTATTGTAGCGATGAGGTTCACAACAATTGCCGCCATCAGTTCAAACTTGCTGTGTTGGGCTATATCGGTAGGATCTCCGTAAAAAAATCCAAAATTGAGCGTCATTGCTAGGATAATAAAAAATCCTGCCCGTACCTTGTCTATGTTCATTTATTGCCTCCATGTGGTATGCTGATGCGAAAAACCGCACCGCCGTTTTTGTTTTCTACATCAATACTTGCACCGATCTTTTGCGCAATTTGACGTGAGATATAAAGACCGATCCCGCTGCCTTTGCCCGCAGCTTTGGTCGTAAATCTCGGTTCAAAGATCTTATCTATGATGTTTTGCGGGATGCCTCCGCCGTTGTCTGCAATGATAACAACAGTTTGATTAGGTTCTTCTTGGATTGTGCACGCAATCTTTTTGTCTTGTATATTGTTTTCTACAAGCGCATCTTTTGCATTGTTGATGATGTTTAAAAGCAGATGCTTAAACTCATTGCTATAGATCTCTAGCTGCTTTGCACATGATCCCTCTACGGTGATGGCGACATTGTTTTTGATCAGTTCGTCTTTGGTTAAAACCAACACCGAATCAAGCAGTTT
>JBNJHJ010000158.1:0-4382 GCA_051748365.1 Campylobacterota bacterium | reverse complement strand
AAAAAATCTATACAGGAGCGTGTTGAGAGCGTTGTAGCAACTATCAATCTTGATCTACAGATGCAAGATTTAACGCAAATACAACAGATGAATTTAATATCACAAAAGATCAAATCACTCAATGCTCAAGATAAAAAAGAGTATATTTTTATTTATGCGCTTGATGAAGCGGGTAATATACGCAAAATCGTATCGCTTAATGATAAGAATGTGGATATCGATATAGAGAGTGATTTTGTGCAACAGTTACAAAAAAGGCAAACGTCATTTAGCACATATGAGATACAAAACCCGCAAACACAAAAGAGTGAATCCAAACTCAGTTATTTTAAGCTGATGCCAAAATATAACTGGATTGTGGGAAGCGGGGTCTATCTGAGTGATTTACAAAAACAGATACAACAGCAATCTCAAAGCTACGGAGAGAGTTTAGCAAAGAGTTTTTATATCACGGTAATGCAATCATTTGCTTTTTTTCTTCTTTTTGCCTCTATTTTATACTATCTGTTGCAAAAACTTTTGCATTTTATCGACAAAAACGAAGCTAACCTTGAGATGCAACGAACAAAAGCGCAAAACATCGGTCGCAAGTTTGAAACGATCTTTAGTGCTTTGCAAGATGGTAATATTATCTTTGAGTACAATAGCCGCGTTATCACCGAGGTCAACCAAAGAGTGCTTGATATGCTAGGGTTTGAGTATGCCGAGATAGTCGGAAAAGATATATTGTTTTTATTGCATGATAAGCGTATTTTAAAAGACCTGCTTCGCGATATGCAAAAAGATTTTATCAAAGAACGAAGTAGCAAGTTTATCTTACGTGAAATTTCCGTGTATGGAAAACTTGACGTTCCTATCTATGTCGATTGCGTCTTAAGTAGCTTTGAGTATGAGGATAAAATGTATATTGCTATGGTGATGCATGACGTGACAAAGCGCTTACGATACGTCCAAGAGTTAGAAGAGGTTAGGCAGCGGCTCTTTCGGGCAAATTTAGAGTTAAAGCAGCGCGTAAAAAACGAGGTTGAAAAGAGTCGACAAAAAGATAGTGTCATGTTTCAGCAAAGCAAGCTTGCAACCTTAGGAGAAGTGATCAACTCCATCGCCCATCAGTGGCGACAGCCGCTTAATAGAATCAGTGCTGTTATTAATGATTTAAAAGTCAAAGCCGAGTTAGGAATGATCAATAATGAACAGATCAGTGCGTCGATGGATACGATGAGCGGCAATATTCAAAACATGTCTTCAAAGATCGATCGCTTTCGAAACTTTTTTGCACCTGATAGCACCAAGCGGATCTTTGAAGTGCAAAAAGAGTTGCAAAGTGCTATAGAGTTTGCGCAAGATTCGTATGGGGCGCAAACATTGCAGATTACGCTCCATCGGATTTCAAGTGATTGCATGATAGAGGGGTTTCAAAATGAGTTTCGTCAACTGGTGCTTAATATTATCAATAATTCAAAAGAAGCCTTTGCCATGCAGCAGTTAACACAAAAAAAGATCACCATCACCGTAGAAAAGCAAGATAGAGATATTGTGATAGATATTAAAGATTGTGCAGGGGGTATTGAGGAAGAGGTTTTAGAAAAGGTGTATGAACCTTACGTAACAACTAAGGATGAAGATGGAGTCGGTATGGGGCTATTTATGGCAAAAATTGTTGTCCAAGAACATTTAGGCGGTACTATTGAGGTGCAGAACATACAAGGCGGCACTTTGGTGCGGTTAATGTTGCCGCTGTATAATACAGATAAAAACGGGTAGAAGATGAAAGAGAAGATAAAAGAGTTAATAAACGTTTCAAAATCACTCAAAATGCTCTATGTCGAAGATGACAAAGAGACACGCTTTGCTACGCTTGAATTGATGAAAAGTTTTTTTAACGAGATCGAGGTAGCAGATGATGGGGTACAGGCACTGCATCAGTATCAAAAAGGCGGTATCGATATAATTTTTACCGATATCAGCATGCCGCGGATGGATGGGATTGAACTGATCGAAAAGATCAGACAAGAAGATCAAAACCTGCCCATTGTGGTGCTGTCTGCATATAATGACAATAAATATTTAATGCAAGCTATTAAGCTAGGGGTTGACGGATATATCGTTAAACCCTTAGAGCTCAATCAGTTTTTAAATATTTTGCAAAAGGTGGTGCGAAAATATCAGCTTGAGGCTACCGAAAAAGAGACGGCACTTTTGTATGAGCGCATCGGCGAGTCGATCAAGTTTGCTTCGGCAATCCAGCACTCTTTGATCCCCTCAAGTGATGAGTTTAACGCTTTTTTTAAAGACCATTTTCAAATCTGGGAACCAAGAGATATGGTCGGCGGGGATTTTTATTTTTTTACACGGCTTAATGATGATGATTGTTTGATTATGCTTATTGATTGTACCGGTCACGGGGTGCACGGGGCATTTTTGACGATGCTGTGTGAAGTGATCTATCGCCAACTTGTGAGCAAGCTGAAAAATAAACATTCCCACAAGATAAGCCCCGCTAAAATCTTGATGCACTTTAATTATGCACTTATTGATGTACTTTCAAAGGACGGCAGCGATGCGATGGAGGGGAAAGGCTTTGACGGGCAAGTGGTGCATATAAGCTATAAGCACAAAAAGATCAAGTTTGCAGGAGCGAGAAATCCGCTTTATTACAGTGACGGTGAAGAGATTGCATGTTTAAAAGGCGATAATAAATCGATCGGTTACAATATTGAGCCCGGATTTAAGTTTACGCAAAGTGTTGTCGATATGTCAGAAGGTATGAAACTATATATCGCAACGGACGGATTTTGGGATCAGATGGGTGGTAAGAAAAATCTTCCATTTGGTAAAAGACGCTTTAAAAAGCTTTTGGAACAAAACTTCCATAAACCGATGCAGCAGCAAAAGAAACTGTATCAAGGTGCATTGCAACAATACGAAAACGAAGGTAGCATGAAGCGTATTGATGATATTGCATTTTTGGGATTAGACTTAGAATAAAGGAAGCCTTGTGAAGATAAAGCAGATAATACAGATGCTTAACGACTCTGAAATCGTATTTTCCTACAGCGGGTTGATATCGCAAAATATTTTGGTACAGCTTGCCAATGTGGCAAAAAAAGATGTGCTGACTTTGGAGACGCACACACACAAAGTCAATAGGATTTATGAAGTGATTGTTGAGATGCTGCACAATATCATAAGTTATTCAAAAAACAGATACGAAATTACTGCGGGCGTGTATGAAAGCAGAGGAGCGTGCTTGATTACACGAAATGAAGTCGATGATCGCTACTGCATTATTTCGGTTAATATAATAGATGATTCTATCAAAGAGAAAATTCAATCAAAACTTGATACAATCAATGCGTTAGATAAAAACAGTAGAAAAGAGTTTTTAAAATCACAGCTTGCAAAAAAGATAAAAGAGGGAAGACGCGGAGCCGGATTAGGTTTTTTTGAAATGTCACGGAGAAGTTCTCAAAAGCTTGATTATGAGTTTTTTAACATTGACGGTGATGAGTATTTTGCTTTAAAAGTCACCATATAAAGGATAAAGATGCAAAGTTTAACTATAGAAAAAACAGATTATACCCCACAGATAGTTTTAGACCCCGATAATCAAAAGTTTCAATTTATCGGTCAATCTTTTCCGGAAAATACATTTGCGTTTTATAAACCCGTAATTGAGTGGCTCAAAGAGTATTTTAAAGCTCCAAGACAGTGCGCTATCGATATGGATTTGAAATATTTAAACTCAAGTAGTTTAAAATCTTTTTTTGATATTTTTGAAGTGCTTGATCGAAGCGTAGCTACGCAGGGATCAAAGATAAAGATCCGTTGGATCTATGATGAGGAAAACGATATTGCGCTTGAAACGGGTGAGAATATGAATGAAGATTTTAACCATGTAGCGTTAGAGTTTGTAACAAAGAGTGACGATGCATGAGACTATAGAGCTGTTACTGCAAAGCAGTGATCTAGATGCAAATCAGATCGAAGCGATAAGAGAGCTTCAAAATGAGCATTCAAAGTGTCAAAAGCAGTTAAAGCGAATCATACAACATAGCGACAAACAAGATGAACGGTTACGTGTTACCAATAAAGAGTTAAACGAGTATAAAAACCATTTAGAGTTAAAAGTAAAACAAGAGATTGAAAAGCGAAAAGAGAAAGAGAAGATGCTCTTTCAGCAAAGTAAGCTTGCTGCTATGGGGGAGATGATCAATGCAATCGCACACCAATGGAAGCAACCTATCAATATCTTAAAAATGCAGATCGATATGCTTGGGTATGATTATGAGATGGAGAAGTTTGACAAAGAAAGCGTCACACACTTTCAAACAAAAGCAAATAATCAGATTGACCATATGCTTGATACGATGGAAGAGTTT
>JBNJHJ010000157.1:0-4391 GCA_051748365.1 Campylobacterota bacterium | reverse complement strand
TCCTTTTTATTCTCAAACGTATCATCAATAGTCGATGATTCCACGCTTATCGTTCCCAAATCATTTGCACTTACACTACAGGCAAATACAAACGATGCAGCGACAATACTTTTAGCCAGTACTCTCTTTTTAGCCATACTCTCTCCTAAAAATTACATTTTGTGACGCAAGTATGACAAAAGTGTGTTAAGCGTTTGTTAAGTATTTGTTAACTGTTTGTTAATTCGTGCATCTGATACACCTTTGCTCTAACCCTACTTTAAAGAAAATCTTGTTACAACTTTGTATCAAAAAAATAAAGGACTGCATTGAAAATAGCAACTACGGGTATCTTTAAAGGCATGAGCCGCAAAATGTCGATGATGAGTCTGTTTGTAATACTTGTAAGCGTATTGCTAACAGGGATGTTTCCAGATGGCAGCGCGGCTGTTTTAGCATCAATTCGAGATTTTTTAAACCCCTTTTTGGAGTGGTATTATGTGCTTTTAGTTGCATTTTTACTCTTTTTTATGATCTGGCTGGGGATGGGAAGATATCGCAATATCCGTTTAGGAGGCGACCTTGAGCAGCCTGAATTTACCTTTTTTTCCTGGGTTTCGATGCTCTTTGCCGCAGGGACGGGTGTTGGGATACTGTTTTGGTCGGTTGCCCAACCTATTATGCAGTTTGAACAAAATCCTTTCACCGATGCAGCGATGAACCCCGAAGCAGCGATTGTCGGGATGGCACTGAGCTATTTTCACTGGGGGCTTAACGGCTGGGCAATATTTTCTTTTATCGCTATTACGATGGCGTATTTTGCATTTAGACACAACTATCCCTTGACAATCCGCTCGGCTTTATATCCTATTTTAGGGCGTCATGCCGATAGCTGGATTGGGGACTTGATTGATGTGCTAGCCGTTTTTGGTACCGTGTTTGGGATTGCGACCACGCTTGGTCTTGGCGTGCAGCAGATGAATGCAGGGTTAGAACACGTCGCAGGCTTTACCTCCTCAACAAGCTTTCAACTCACAGTCATGGCAGGGATCATGCTCATAGCTACCGCTTCGGTGATGAGTGGGGTGCACAAAGGGGTGCGACTGCTTTCTGAAGCAAACTTTTGGCTCAGCATTGTAGCGCTGAGCTTTTTGCTGCTTTTTGGTCCTACACAGTATCTCATCGGTGTCACGATTGAATCTACAGGATACTACATCCAAAACCTTTTTCGTCTTACATTTCATACAAATGTAACGCATGATAGTGATTGGCAAAGCGTGTGGACGGTGTTTTTCTGGGGTTGGTGGATTGCGTGGTCACCGTTTGTGGGGATGTTTATCGCGCGTATTTCACGGGGTCGTACCTTTGGCGAGTTTGTCGCAGGCGTGCTTTTGACGCCCACACTCATTACGATTGTGTGGATTGGGCTTTTTGGCGGTAGCGCGCTGTATGGAGAGCTTTTTAACGCCAAAGATATCGTAGGAGCGGTCAATGACAATGTCTCTTCGGCACTTTTTGTGATGCTTGAAAACCTTGATGTTGGCATACTAGGTACCTTGATGTCGTATATGATGCTCATACTCATTGCAACATATCTCATCACTTCAGCCAATGCAGGTACTTTAGTCATTACCACCATCCTTGCCTCGGGTTCTACTTCACCACCGTCATCTCACCGTGCTTTGTGGGGCGTAGTGTTGACGCTGCTTACGGGAGTGCTTATAGTTGCAGGTGGCTTGCAAACGTTGCAATCAGCCGTCATTGCAGCAGCTTTACCCTTTTCTGTGGTGGTTATCATGATGATTGCGGGGCTGCTGAAGAGTCTAAGCAATGAAAGAACAGTCACAAGAAGCGGGAATGAGAGCCAAAGAGTACATGAACCGTGGGTTATTGAAGAAGATACGGGGGATGAAGGGGTGATAATGGATCAGCTTAATCCCGATGTAGCGGATAAAAAAGATGAAGAGTATAAATAAAGATCACCTCTAAAAGAGTTTTGATATAATTTCACCAAAAAAGGGGCTTTTTTGAGTAGTGTTGCGGTGAATGAACTGTTAGAAAGTAAAAACGAACTCTTAACCTCGATCTACTTCAAACTCCAAAAGCTTTATGAGAAGAAATACGGCAAAGACACCGTGGTATTGATGGAGATCGGCACCTTTTTTGAAGTGTATGAAGTAGACAATGAAACGATGCAGATAGGCAAATCCAAAGAGATTGCCGAACTGTTAAACATCCAACTCACTCGCAAAAACAAAAATATTTTAGAAAACTCCGTTGAAAACCCTCTCATGGCAGGGGTGCCCTCTATTAGCTTTGAAAAGCATTTAAGTCGCATCATCGCTGAAGAAAAATACACCGTTGTAGTGATAAAACAAAGAGGCACGCCGCCAAAGGTACAGCGATATGTTGATAGCATCATCAGCCCCGGTACGAACTTTGAGTATGTGACAAAACAGGATGAAAACTATATCACTTCACTAACAATTGATTGCAACAAAGGGATCTACTCGGTGGGCTACAGTGCCGTTGATGTTACAACGGGAAAGTGTTCTTTTAATGAAGTGCACGGTACAAGTGAGGATAAAAGCTACGCACTTGATGAAGCGTTTAATTATATGAATATGCACAAAACCAGTGAGATCGTGCTCAAATTTGATGATAAAAAGATCGACCAAAAAACGGTCATAGAGTATTTGGAACTTGGCGAAAAAACGTACCATGTAAGCACCTTTAACCCAAAGATTCATTATCAAAACGAACTGTTTAAATCAATCTTTCAAATCCAATCACTCCTTTCACCCATTGAATATCTTGATATGGAGAGATTTTTACTCTCTTCAAAATCTTTGGCGATTTTAATCGATTTTGTTATAGAACACGACGCTTCGATCGTTCAAAAGCTCAGCTACCCGCAAAAACTTGATATCAGCCGTTTTATGTATCTTGGCAACAACGCCGTAGAACAGCTTAATATCATCCAAACCCCACACAATCCAAGTGTGATGAAGCTGATCAACGAGTGTCAAACGGCGATGGGCAAAAGGCTGCTTAAAGAGCGGTTAACGCACCCCGTAAAAGATGAAAATGAACTCAAGCGAAGATATGGGCTGAGCAAAAAGCTACTTGATAAGCACCAACCCATCGACGGACAGCTTTCAAATATCTATGATATTGAAAGACTTACTAGGCGGATAAAACTGCGAAGAATTCACCCTTTTGAGATAAATTACCTCTATGATTCACTAAATGCGATAAAAGAGATCGTAGGCTTTGTCGAGCAGTTTAACTTCATCAAACCCCCATGCAAGCAAATTGATATACTCAACTTCACCCAAACAATTGAGAGTACTTTTGTTTTAGAACAAAGCGGCAAGTTTTTAACCAAAGATATCAACACCAACATCTTTAAAAAAGATATAAACGCCGAGATTGACACTCTTTGTGAACAAAACACCCTACTTCTTGGAAAAATTGAAGAGATACGGCGTCATATCATCTCTTTTATGGGCAGTAATGACGCAAACTTTGTAAGTATTGAGCGCCTTGAAAAAGACGGCTTTTATATCACGATGACAAAAAATCGCTACAACCTCATAAAAGATGAACTGCTAAAATCACACATCACAATTGATGATGAGTTGCTGCTGCTAAAAAATTTCAACTTCAAAACGCTCACAAACTCAGTCAAGATAACGCACCCTTTTATCGATACGATCTCTGATAGATACGTCCATAATCTACAAAAAATGATAAAACTTAATAAAAAGATCTTTAACGACAAGATGGCGGAGTTTGAATTTAAGTATGCCAAACTGCTTGATGATATCATCAGTTTTATCGCCGAGATCGATGTGACGGTTTCAAATATTAAGGTAGCAAAAAAACATAATTACACAGCTCCTGAAATAGTGCCTAGAGAGGATGAAAACTTTTTAGAACTGATCGATCTAAGGCACCCTATCATCGAAGCAGACGAAGAAGCGGGTGTGTATGTACCCAATGATATCATCATGGGGGATCTAGAAAAAGCGCGCAAAAAGTACGCCGATAACGTCATCGTCAAAAATGCAACCATCGGCAGGATGCACGGGGTGCTCTTGTATGGGATAAATAGTTCAGGCAAAAGTTCGCTAATGAAATCAGTCGGTATCGCCGTGTTGCTTGCGCAAGCGGGGTTTTTTGTGCCGGCAAAAAGTATGCGATACAGCCTTTTTGATTCGCTTTTTACAAGAATTCGAGGTGATGACAATATCGCACGAGGACTAAGCAGCTTTGCCGTGGAGATGCTAGAGCTTAAAAATATCTTTAACAGAGCTAACAAACACTCTATTATCTTAGGCGATGAGATAAGCCACTCTACTGAAACCACAAGTGGAGTAAGCATCGTTGCCAGTGCGATCATGAAGCTA
>JBNJHJ010000156.1:4039-4424 GCA_051748365.1 Campylobacterota bacterium | reverse complement strand
GTTTTTCTTTTTCTTTCATATGTTGCTTGTCTGGATGCTTTTAACGGGCTTGCAACTGTATGTTCACGGACTTGCTACGGGGCACAGCTCTATCGGTGAGTGGTGGCCTGCAATGTTGCATCTGTTTACCGATTGGACGGTCTGGGCAACGGGCGGAACTTATATGGATGTACGGATGTCACACCATGTAACGATGTATCTTTTGATCGTTTGGGTGATGTTTCATATCTATTATCAAGTATGGCGCACTATCTTTTGGCAAGAGGGTGACATTAATATCGCTTTTGGCGGAGACAAGTATGTCAAAGATAAAGACACAAAAGAGTAAATTTCAGTTCAGAGCTTTGGCTCTGGACGTTTAATAAGGAAGATAAATGCCACAAAA
>JBNJHJ010000156.1:0-4029 GCA_051748365.1 Campylobacterota bacterium | reverse complement strand
CTATTATCAAGTATGGCGCACTATCTTTTGGCAAGAGGGTGACATTAATATCGCTTTTGGCGGTTGTAAGTACTCCAATGATAAAGATAAAGACACAAAAGAGTAAATTTCAGTTCAGAGCTTTGGCTCTGGACGTTTAATAAGGAAGAGTAATGCCACAAAAAACTGCCATTGTAGGGGCTGGAACTATTATATTTAAAGATGAGGGAATCGGGGTTTATGCTCAAAGTTATATCGATCAAAACTATGATTTTGAGGATGAGGTAGAATTAGTTGACGGCGGAGTACTGGGCTTTCAACTGATGACGTATTATCAAGATTATGACAATGTGCTTATCTTAGACACAATTACGATGGATGATGCCCCCGGCAGTATCTACAATATTCCCGCTAATGAACTTTTAGGGCTTGGTAGTTATAAACAAAATGCGCATGAAGTGGAGATAGTGGAGATGCTAGAGATCTGTTCTTTGCTTGAAAAGATGGCAAATGTGCATATTGTAGGGATTGTGCCCAAAGATATCCAAAGTGTTGCTATCGGTATAACGCAAACACTGCAGCAGCGGTTTGAAACGTTTATCGATACGGCTATGGCGCAACTGCAAAAGATGGGTGTGCGGTTTAGGAAAAACAGTAATAATATCTCGCTTGCGCAAGTGATCAGTCATTATGCAAATCCCAATATGAAGGCTTCTTAAGATGGCGATCGTTCAGAATATAGAGTACTTTTCAAAAAATGAATATTTTAGCGGGTTTTTAGCGCAGTTGTGCAAAGAAAGCGGCTTAAAAGCTCACATAACCCAAGGTGAGGATACAATTGTTTTAAAAGTAGCACAAAATGACAGCGACGCTTTGGAAAAGTTTGGTAGATTAAGCCAAAAGTATCTCCCCCATTCACTGTTTTTAGCTAATGTACAAACCTATGAGAGTGAAGAAACCATACCCCCTTTGGATATGCATGTCAAAAATTATAAGATCGCTCCCTGCCCAAAATGTTTAGAAGCGTTAAGTGATCCTTCAAGCAGTGATTATTTAAACGACGGTTTGATCTGTACCCATTATAGCAATAGCGGTGCGTTTGTAGAAGATGAGACGATATTTTCGCCCCACTACAGCAAAGGCGATACGCTATTGTTGTGCGATCCATCGCAGGTAGATACACTTTTTTATCTCACCGACAATGAAAAAAAAGCTCTTTTTAGTATCGAAAAGCCGACGATGAAAGTAACGATCAAAGATAGAGAGTTGATCGAGCAGGTAGGTGCCCACTACATCAAAATCAAATCAGCCCCCACGGTCAAAAGCTCTTTGGTCGCACTCAATGCCAAAGAAAGCGAGATACCCTATCTTTTTTTTAGAGATAGATATGGAGTGCAAGCAAGAGTGATAAAAGATGAGATTCTTTTGATCCAAGCCGGTGCTTTGGAAAATCTTGAGTATTATAGTGATGATGCGATTATGAATAGATTTGTAAACATAAAATCTCAAAGCCCTTATGAAGAGGTCATAGGAGCATCGTTTGGTATAGATGCTGAGTTTGTGTTTTTAACGCATAGCAAAAATTACGGGCAAAAAAGAGTGATAGATTTCAAACCCTTTGAGATGCAAAAATGTTTTGAAGCGATGCAAAAAGATGCTGTGCGAAAGGTTTTATTAGAAAATTTCAAAGAGCAGTTTCCCCAAGCGTACGAAAAGTTTGCAAACTTGCAAAGTAGTGATATCTTTGAAGCAATAGCCGTTATTTTGGAGCTAGAGGGTGGATACGAAGCCGTAAGCGACAAAGCATTAGAGTATAGAGGCAACGGTGGAGTGAAACTTGATACTAAACTCATTGAAAGCGGGTTAGATCATATGAACTTTTTAGCAACGCTTATTAGCTTTAAGTTAGCAGGCACTTCCTGTGCGCATAGTGCTTACTCTGTATTTGAAGCGTTTGCCGATCTTGGTATGAGTGTGCTCAATCAGTTAAAACAAAAGGTTGAAATCGATAACTTTGTACTTTTTGGGCAGATGTTTGAAAACAGTGTGTTTTATAGTAGAATAAAATCAAAATTTGCGATGAATAATCCCTATTTTGCTAAATCGATCGGATTGAGTTGAGAGATCGCTTTTTATTACCGTCTTTGTAATAAAAGCAAAGTGTCTTGAGATTATTTTTGAGTTATAATAGTACAAAATTTATTAGTAGGAGATATAATGTGTAAAGATTGCGGTTGTTCGATGACAGAACACGAGCACCACCATGATACAAAGATGCAAAACGTGCATGATAATCCACAACTTAATGATAAAAAAACGGTAGAAGTGATCTCAAAGATTTTAGATAAAAACGACCATGAAGCAGCGCATAATCGTGCGCATTTTGAAAAAAACGGCGTGCTTGCTATCAACCTTATGAGCAGCCCCGGAAGCGGAAAAACAACGCTTTTAGAACATCTTAAAGAGTATGTAGATTTTAGCTACGGCGTGGTAGAGGGTGATTTGCAAACAAGCAAAGATGCCGATAGATTGAAAGAAAAGGGGATTCCTGCGTATCAGATTCAAACAGGCAGTGCGTGCCATCTTGATGCGTTTATGGTGCACAAAGCGCTGCATCATATGGATTTAGATGCGCTTGATCTGTGTTTTGTAGAAAATGTCGGTAACCTTGTGTGCCCTGCAAGCTATGACGTGGGTACGCACTTGAATATCGTGCTTGTAAGCGTGCCTGAGGGAAACGACAAGATCGCAAAGTACCCCGTGATGTTTCGCAATGCTGATTTAGTGCTTATCACCAAAACCGATCTACTGCCCTATTTTGAGTATGATATCGCTGCACAAAAAAAGGACGCTAGGGCGCTAAAGCCAAATGTTGATATTTTAGAGCTCAATATCAAAGATCCCAAGTCGATTCAAAAGGTTGCAAAGTGGATAGAGTATAAACGGGAGATTTTTTAATGTGTTTAAGTATTCCTTCAAAAGTAACAAAGATCGATAAAGAGGCAAATATCGCAACGGTCGATACCTTTGGTGTGAGCCGCCAAGCAAGTTTGGATTTAGTAGAGCATGAAGATATAAAAATCGGTGATTTTGTACTGATTCATATCGGGTTTGTGATGAACAAGATCGATGAAGAGGATGCCAAACTCTCCTTGCAAACCTATGAAGAGATCTTAGAAGCTATGGATGCACAAGAGAGGCAGCAAGCCATAGAAGAAGCAGACAATTGTGACGCTAGAACTTAAAGATCTCTACAGCGGTTACCGCGATCCAAAAAAGCTGCTGTATCTCAAAGATGCAATAGCAAAGCAAAGCAAGGGGATTGAAAAGCTCAATATCATGGAGGTGTGCGGCGGGCATACCCATGCTATCATGAAATACGGCTTACCCCAACTGTTGCCTCAAAGTATCAACTTTGTCCACGGTCCGGGTTGTCCGGTGTGCGTGATGCCAAAACTGCGCGTAGATGAAGCCATAGCGCTTGCAAAGATGGATGGAAGCATCCTTGTGACGCTTGGGGATATGATCAAGGTATTGGGTTCAGAACAAACCTTGCAGGATGCAAGAGCAAAAGGGGCGGATGTGCGCTTTGTTTACTCTCCGCTTGAAGCGCTCAAGATCGCGCAGCAAAACAGCGATAAAAAGGTGATCTTTGTAGCTATCGGTTTTGAAACGACAACGCCGATGAGTGCAAGTTTATTTAAACAGATGCTGCAAAAGGGGGTGAAAAATCTCTATTTTCACGTCAATCACGTCGTCGTACCGCCTGCGATGGAAGCGATCTTATCACAACCCAATAGCATCGATGCGTTTATCGGACCTTCGCATGTCAGCGTCATTAGCGGCAGCAAAATCTATGAACCCTTTGCTCATGAGCACGGGCGCCCTGTAGTGGTGGGCGGGTTTGAACCGGTGGATGTGATGGAATCGGTGCTAGAAATTATAAAGCAAATCAAAGAGGGCAAAAGCGAAGTGGACATACAGTATAGCCGAAGCGTCAACCGTGAGGGCAATGTAAAAGCACAAAGGATGATAGAACACTACTTTAGA
>JBNJHJ010000155.1:0-4429 GCA_051748365.1 Campylobacterota bacterium | reverse complement strand
GTTGGGGATGACGGGATAGCGTCGGGGGTGACAGAAGTTGACAATATACACTTTTTGCAATATAATAATGTATATTTTTTATACAAGGAAAACCGATGGAACAGTTTATTGCTGTATCAAAAGAAGCTAAAAACGCTGTACATATGGCAAATATCGCTTCTTCTATGCCTGTAAGCGTGCTTATTACCGGCCCTAAAGGGGTGGGCAAAAAGCTGCTTGCTAAAGTGGTAAGTGCGCAAGCCAAAAGTTACGGTGCGCGGGAGTTTTACCAAATCGTTAAAGAACAGCGTGTTGATCTTGCCGAATATGATAGCGTTATCTTGCATGATCTTGAGGAGCTTTCTAATAGTGTGCAGTTTATCGATACGTTGTTTGACTTTGATATCAAAGTCATCGCCACTGCAAATGCGTTTAATCGGATCTACCTTGATAAATTTTTAGTAAAAATAGAGATACCCTCCCTACAAGAGCGTCCCGAAGATATCGAGTATCTTAGCAGCTACTTTTTAGAAGATGCCAAAAAAACATTGATGTTTAAAGGGCATGTGGATGAAAATGACCTAGCTTTAGACCTCAGCAAAAACGGTATCAGCCTCAAAGAATCGATCTACAAAAGCTTACTGTTTAATAATTTGCAAAAAGAGCAGGTGATGGATATTGTAGAGCACTTTATCTACAAAAACTTTACAATTGAGAGTGATTACAAAAATCTACTTGAACTTTTTGAACTGCCGTTGCTAAAAGCAGCTCAAAAAAGATACAAAAGCCAGCTACAGATATCAAAAAATCTCAATATCAACCGTGTAACACTTCGCAAAAAACTTGCGAAATATGATCTAGATTAGGAGAATGTGATGGAAAAATTTTATGAAGAGTTGATCGAAAACGATCTTGATCCGTTTATACTATTTAACAGTAACGGCGGGGTTGAGAGATACAATAAAAAGGCCGATTTTTTACTCTCTTTTGTCTCATACAAAGAGATCTATGATCTAGCACTTGCCAATGCACCCCAAACCTTTGGCTTTAAGCGCACCTTTATAGAGCTTGAGTTTAAAGAAAGTTATTATGCGATCTTAGTAGGTTATGTGGATGAACAGAACTTAGGGATCAAACTCTACCGCAAAAATATGGCAACCAACCACATCACAATCGATGAAAAGTACAAGCTTGTCAATCTCTACACCCTGCTTGAGCTTTCTAAAAACTCCATCTTAAACAATATAGATATTAGCTTACATGAAGAGTATGACCTCACCATTCCCGAAACAAAGGTCAACATCGATCACTTTTTAAAACTGCTTAATGAGATATTTTTAGCCTACAGCACAAGCAAAGAGCTCTCTATCCGCTCCTCTATCAAGCTTGGGGAGTTTATCAAGATAGAGGGCAAAAAGTATCAAGTGTGCTGTTTGCGATTTGCGGCAAAGGGTGCAACAACCCCCCAAAGCGTCAAAGAGTTGGCAAAAGATACCAACTTCATCCTCTCAAGCAAAAACGGCGTCTGTGAGATCGAATTTCCGCTTATAGTGCAAAAATAGCTTCAAGGTATGTGACAAACTTTTTAGGCTTGGCGCAAAATAGCTCCTCCCCGATCTCAAAAGCAACGCTGCGAAGATAGTGTTGCTGCCTATCAAGATAACTGACAAACTCCTCTTCATAGGGTAAGCTCACATTCTGCAAATACTGTTTAAACACCGTTATATCGTGTTCATCACCTAATATATCGCTCAAAAGCTTTAAGCGGTTGATGCGCGCTTGCAGCAAACAATCGCTATTGGTTTGCACTAGCTGCATCTGATACCAGTGGTATTTGCACCATTTGCGCCACTCATGAAAATTTTCGTCTACGGGAGCATTCTTTGCGATATCCATCTTTGTACGTGCTTTTGTATATGTTTTTTTCAGCCCCTTATGCAGCGCTTTAGTGCCGCTTTTTTTGAGTTTGTAGCGGTGCAGCTGCGAGAGATTATCTTGTAGTTGCCCCGCTACGTTCTCAAGCTGTTGCATGATCTGCTGCGTATCGTTATGCTCCTGTTTTATCGCATTAAGCTCACTGTATATCCCCTCAAACTTTTGCATATCAAGGTTGTAGCGTTTGACGATCTTGGCAAAGGTATCGCCTAATACCTTATCATCACGCGCGCCGGAGAGCTCATTAGCAATCTTTTTGAAAAAGTCGTTTTGTTCTTTATACAATGCCTTTTCTTTGAGACTTGGTTTGATAAGTCGCAAAAGTCCGCGTAACTTCTTGCAGCGTTTGCGTATCTTATGCACGGCTTTATCAGCTCCAATCTCTTCGCATCTGCTTTCTTTAAGAGCCTTTTTTGTCTGTGAATTGACAACTTTTTGTAACTGTTTTGCTACACTTTTATCGACTGAGATAGAAAAAGACATGTTCTACTCCTAAGCTTAAACTTTTTTTGGTAATATTACTTTTACTAATAATACCAAAATAAACCGACAAAGACAAAGGTGAAAGATGCCACATACTGAAATTGAGAGAAAATTTCTTTTGAAAGATTGCGACATTGTAACCATTTTGCAATCTGCAAAAACAAAATACAAAAAATCCGATATCATTCAAGCATATTTAGAAGTAGATGACGGGTACTCAAAACGCGTACGCAAAGATAACGACAGCTATACGATGACGATCAAAGAGGGGTATGACACGTTGCAGCGTAAAGAGAGTGAAGAGCCCATCACGCAAGATCGCTTTGAAGAGTTGCTTCATGGGGCTATAGGGATTATTGAAAAAACACGTTACCGCTTTGAGAGCGATATGTTCAAAGAGTTGTGCGTTGATATCTTTATCTCGCCTGTGAATTTCATCGTCGCAGAGATCGAGTACAAAAGTATTGATGATGCAAAAACACTTGATGTACCGCAGTGGCTGCAAAATCTTACCGAAAAAGAGGTCACGCGCGATAAGAGATATCTCAATTCCAATATTGCGATAAAAGGACACCAAAAATAAAGGAAATTATGTGCAAAAAGTTTTGATCTTAGGCGGCGGATATGCAGGCATTTATGCGCTTAAAGAGCTTAGCAAAAACAAAGATATCTCCATCACCGTCGTTGATAAACACACCTACCACAATTTACAGCCTGAGGTGTATGATTTTATCGCCAACAAAGCTGATGTTGCAGATGTAACCATTGACCTTAGCACACTTTGTGCAGGCTTTGATCATCCTCATATCACCTTTTTAAACAAGCGTGTGACAGGTTGTGATTTTGATAAAAATGCGATCATCTGTAGTGACGGCGATATTTTGGAGTATGATTATATCCTCTTTGCGATGGGATCGCGTACGCTTTTTCCGCGCTCTGTTGAGGGGCTCAAAAACACAGACGATATCAAAAAACTCCACCGCGCGCTGTATTTTAAGCAAAGCTTTGAGTGCGATATGTACGAAAAGATTGCCAATGAGTTAACATCATGTCAAGAAAGCCATATTGTCGTCGTGGGTGCGGGGCTTTCAGGCGTAGAGATCGCTGCAGAAATGGCACACTTTTCGGCGAAGTTTTTCAAAGGCGGGAAGTTTGCGTGTGAAAAGATGCAGATCACGCTTGTCAGCGGCTCACATGATATCTTGCCCGGGCTTGATGCAAAACTGGTGAAAATGAGTCGAAAACGGCTAAACGATCTGGGAATCAACATCATTAGCGGGGTGCATATGAGCAGCTGCGATGATACGTTTGTAACCTTAAGCAACAAGCAGACGCTGCCCTATTCGTTTATAATCTTTGCAGGCGGTATCGAAGCAGCAAACTTGACAAGTCAGTTGCCGCTTTCTAAAAACAAAAAGGGACAGTTACAAGTAGATGAATATCAAAGGGTCAAAGGGTGTGAAAATATCTTTGCTGCCGGTGATGTGTGTGTTATTGAGGATAAAAACGGCGATGCGATGCCGCCAAATGTTACGGTAGCTAGAGAAAGCGGCAAGATCGCAGCTAAAAATATCCTAGCTAGCATAGAGGGCAAAGCGATGTGTGATTGCAAACCCTTTATCGAAGGGGTGTTAGTGGCTCTTGGCGGACGGTATGCTGCGTGTAACTTGTATGACAAGGTACATGTAAGTGGATTTATCGGATACCTGATCAAGCAGTATGTCTTTTATCGCTACAAGCTTCCGCTACAAAAAATTTCACAGATTGGATACGCAAAGCTCAAGAAACAGGGCGTTATCGAGCAATAGCCTCTTTGTAACGCTGTAAAAGTGTACTGTTTTGCTCTATCAACTCTTGCGAAACTTCACTGCGTAGCGTTTGAATTTGTGACTTTACCAAAGTGATAAACTCTCTCTTTTTGCCCATTTTTAAAGCGACTTGATACGCGTTTTTGTACCTTGCTATGTAGTGTTTTAAAAGGTTGTGGATAAACTCTTTATAGCGGCTAAGCGATCGGTCAAGATAGATTAGA
>JBNJHJ010000154.1:0-4453 GCA_051748365.1 Campylobacterota bacterium | reverse complement strand
CTTTTTGAAAATCATACGTATTAAACGATGCTACGACACTATCAAGTACTTCTTTAGCTTTGTGCACAATCCATCTATCAAGTTCGCTAAACTTTTCTAGCGCTACAACTTCTTCTAAATCACTAATATTTGCTAAAAGAAATCTAAAGCTGTTTCGTATTTTTCTATATTGCTCTGCATTTTGTTTTAAAATATTATCACTGATTTTGAGATCACTTTGATAATCACTCATCGCAACCCAAAGTCTTAAAATTTCACTGCCGTACTTTTTCACAACATCATTTGGAGCAACCACATTTCCTTTGGATTTGCTCATCTTTTCACCCTTTTCATCTACGGTAAAACCATGCGTAAGAACCGCTTTATAGGGTGCTTTGTGGTTGATTGCCGTTGAAAGAAGCAGTGAAGATTGAAACCATCCTCTATGCTGATCGCTTCCCTCTAAGTACAGGTCAGCCGGATAACTGCCCGCATCATAGTTTCTACTCTCAAGCACTGCATTCCACGTCGAGCCGCTATCAAACCAAACATCAAGAATATCATTGACCTTTTCAAGATCCTGAGGCTTATACTCACATCCGGGGTATAATAACTCTTCTATGCTCATATCATACCAAGCATCTGCTCCCTTTTGTTCAAAGACCATCGCAACAAAGTTAAGCACCTTTTCATCAAAGATCGGCTCTTTTGTCTTTTTATCTCTAAAAAACGCAATAGGCACACCCCACGCTCTTTGTCGGCTAATACACCAATCAGGCCTATCTCTAACCATCGATCCGATTCTATTTGCTCCCCAGCTTGGATAAAAGGTCGTTGCATCTATCGCATCAAGGGCAACATCACGTAACCCTTTTTCAGCCCCTTTTGCCGTTGCGTCGATAGCGATAAACCACTGTTTTGTCGCTCGAAAGATTATGGGCTTTTTGGTTCTCCAGCAGTGGGGGTAGGAGTGATTAAACTTACTGACTTTAAGCAGTGCATCACCTAAAAGTTCTAAGATAGGCTCATTGGCTTCAAACACATGCATCCCGACAAACTTTTCATCAAGCAGATTTTTGTGCGCTAAGGATATATCATAACATCCGCTATCATCAACAGGCATCAACACTTCAAGGTCATTTTCAAGCCCCACAACATAGTCATCTTCCCCGTGACCGGGTGCAGTATGCACAAGCCCCGAACCGCCGCTGAGTTCAACATGATCGCCTAACACCGCTTTTGAAGTTCTGCCGTTAAGCGGATTGATCGCTAATTTTCCTGCTAAATCGTTTGAGGGGAATTTTTGCACGATCTTACCTTCTACAACGCCCTCTTCTACAAGCGCTTCATACCGCTCATTGGCTACGATATTGCCATCTTCACACAATACGTAGGTCTCTTGGGGGTTGAGTGCGATCCCGCTATTTGCAGGCAGTGTCCACGGTGTTGTCGTCCAGATAACAAGTGCTGCTTTTGCAACCCCTAAATCAAGTTTTGCTTTATCACTAAGTTCAAATGCGACGTAGATAGAGTAGTCCTCTTTGTCCTCATACTCAACCTCCGCTTCAGCCAGCGCCGTTTTTGCAGCCCAACTCCAATACACAGGCTTGTTTCGCTCTACCAAAAGCCCCTGCTTTGCGACTTCACACAGCGTTCTGTAGATGTTGGCTTCAAATTTAAAATCCATCGTTAAATAGGGGTTTTCATAATCAGCCACAACACCTAATTTTGCAAATTCCTCTTTTTGGATCTTGATAAACTTTGCTGCGTGCTGCCGACAGATATCACGAAATTTTGAAGTAGGTAGTGAATCTTTTTTGGCTTTGCCTATCTTTTTTTCCACCTGCTGCTCAATGGGCAGTCCGTGACAATCCCATCCCGGCGTATAAAAAACTTTTTTCCCCTGAAAGTAGTTGAACTTTACAATAATATCTTTTAAAACTTTATTTAAAGCGTGTCCGATATGGATATGTCCGTTTGCATAGGGAGGTCCATCATGTAGAGTAAAACTTTCGTCGGCGCTTTGTCTATTTTTTTGCATCTTTTTATATATGTTTTGTGTGTACCATTTCTCATACACTTTGGGTTCGTTTTGCCCCAAGTTTCCGCGCATCGGAAACGTCGTCTTTGGCAAAAGTAAACTATCTTTATAATCCATGATTGAAGCAACCTTTTTTGAGATGATTTTATCTAAAAGCTATTTAAAATCAGCTGTAAGTGTGATATAATCTCAGCTATACAGAGAATTAAACAAGGTTTGTAATGAAAAAGAATATACTATTAATCATCGGAAATGCAGCCGTTGCAAACAACCCCTTTTACCAATATATCTTAAGATGCGTCGATACGGAAGTGGATTATTTAGATGAGATCATCAACATCAATTCCAACAAACTCTTAATAACGCTAGAAAAGCTTTTTGAAAGTGAGTGCAACTTAATCATCATCACTTCACCCAATACATTTGCCACAGTCAGCAAAGTACTTGCAACGATTTTAGCAGACAAACTAGAGCTTAAATCACAAATGTTAATTCCGAGTTTGACAAAATATTATGAAAAAGACAGTTATCTGCTTGAGGTACAAAATTCACAAGTAAACGTTATAAATGCCTCTGCGCTACATCAATTACCGCCGATATTGATCGAATCAAAAAACGAAACAATATTGAATATTTTTGATCTTGATACCGAAAGTATCGAAATCTTGATCCAACCGCTGACAAAAAGCTTTGAGATTGATCTCAGTTACACAAAACTAACCCATGATTGGGTGCAGGTAACGTGTACAAGTAAAAAGCACGGGGAGATTAACCACTTTATCACCAGTGCAAAGAAACTTTTTTTAGGTAAAGTCGTAGGTTCAAAAAATATTTTTCAGTATCTCATAAAAAGACTGTATCAAAACGATAAAACCCTCACGCTTGCCGAAAGTTGCACAGGCGGCCTAATCGCAGCAAATTTGACAGCTCAAAGCGGTGCATCGGCAGTTCTTAAAGGCAGTTTAGTCACCTACTCTAACGATATCAAACATGAGTGGCTTGGCGTAGACAGAGAGATTTTTGAAAATTTCGGAGCGGTGAGCAAAGAGTGTGTGCAGCAGATGGCAAGCGGCGCTATCGATATAGCCAAAGCCGATTACTCTATCGCCGTAAGCGGCATAGCAGGCCCGGGCGGTGCTACAGAGTATAAACCCGTAGGCACCGTTATTATAGGAGTAGGGATGAAAAAAGAAGACAAAATAGAAACAATTGTCAAAGAGTTTCACTTTTTAGGAGATAGAAATTATATACAGCAACAAACACTCTACAGCGGACTTAAAATGTTGCTAATTTCAGACAAAAATCTCTTTTTATAAAGATTTTAAAAAAAACTATTGACAAGCATAACTTTTTAAGCTAAAATTTCGCCTACATTTACAGGAAGTCCTGTTAGCTCAGGTGGTAGAGCAACTCCCTTTTAAGGAGTGGGTCCTTGGTTCGAGTCCAAGACAGGACACCAGTATTTTGTTTTCAAGAAAACCATGGTCGCTTAGCTCAGTTGGTAGAGCGCCACCCTTACAAGGTGGATGTCACTAGTTCGAGTCTAGTAGCGACCACCATTTTGGAGCAGTAGTTCAGTTGGTTAGAATACCTGCCTGTCACGCAGGGGGTCGCGAGTTCGAGTCTCGTCTGCTCCGCCACTGTCAACCACATTTGTCCTGTTAGCTCAGGTGGTAGAGCAACTCCCTTTTAAGGAGTGGGTCCTTGGTTCGAGTCCAAGACAGGACACCATTTACTGTTTTTTTGAGCTAGATGACCCTTTCATCTAGTGGTCAAGGATGCTACTTTTTCATGGTAGTCACAGAGGTTCAAATCCTCTAGGGGTCGCCAAAGAAATTTTTAAGCAAAAAACAGATAGAATTCTAAGCTTTTAAAAAAGCAAACGACGGTCGCTTAGCTCAGTTGGTAGAGCGCCACCCTTACAAGGTGGATGTCACTAGTTCGAGTCTAGTAGCGACCACCATTTTGGAGCAGTAGTTCAGTTGGTTAGAATACCTGCCTGTCACGCAGGGGGTCGCGAGTTCGAGTCTCGTCTGCTCCGCCACTACAAAGATTTTTCATGATCAAAAAGTCACTTCTTAAACTGTTAAATTTTTATCAATACTTTTCAAAAATGTTCCCCGCAAGTTGCCGTTACTATCCCACCTGTTCTGAATATGCGCGTTGGCAATTTGAAAATAGCAATATCTTTATAGCATTTTACAAAAGTTTTTTTCGCATCTGTCGCTGTAATCAACTCTTTGACGGCGGGATAGAGTATCCGCAAACAAAATTAATATTCAAACAACCTTCTTATGGTAAACTTACAAAGATAAAATATTGGTATATTCCCCTTAAGGGGAAAAAGAATAGATACTACATTATTAAAAGTTTTAAAGATGAGGATAACAATTGATAGATTTTTGGCAAAATATATATACACACTTTGACCCT
>JBNJHJ010000153.1:0-4503 GCA_051748365.1 Campylobacterota bacterium | reverse complement strand
AAAGAGTTCAACGCCGTTTTAAAACATTATGATTTAGAAAATAGTGAGTATCAATCTAGCTCCTCTATCATCTGCGCAACCATCGTGGTAGCCGATCAAATCTTTGGCGATCACAAAGAAGATGTTGCCATCATCAGACAAAGTCAAGAGCTTTCACTTGATGGAATATTATATAGAATCAGCGGCTACACATTTGCAAATCTAGTCACTTTTATAGCCAAAACTTGGGAGGTAGAAAGTAGTGTCCAAAAGGTATTAGCACTTTCTTTTGGGCATAAAAAATGCAGCGGCACAGAGTGTGAATTAGCGCAGATGATGCACCTGCTGCTTTTTAAAACCTTCTCAAAACCACTGTATATCAAAGCCGGGCTTAATGACTTTTTGGAGCTGAAGATGGATTTCATTCAAGATAGTTTAGAAACATTTCATAAGGTAGTAGATGAAACCGACAGTTAAAAAACAGACCGTAGCGATCTTTACACCCCAAGGATTTATCGATGGACAAAACGCGGGGTCTTTTATCACCTTGCAGGATCTGCAATTCATCGAAAGTCGTAAGTTTGAGATGGTACTGATCTCATTTAAAAAAGTCGTGAGCTTCAATAAAAACGGGATCGCTTTTTTTGAAAAAATATTGCGAGATATCCATAAAAAGATCAATTGCCAAATAGGAGTTTGTGATCTGAGCAAAAATCACTACGATCAGATCAAGCATTTTTTCAAAGATGACGTTCCCTTTTCGATGTTTGATACCGAGGAACATGCCATGATGTTTCGCCAAGAAGGAACGGCAAAACAAAACAACAACAGTGTGCTTATATGGAAAAGCGATTCAAGCCAGCGAAGTATGATCGCTATTGAACTGTTTGACCGCGGTTTCAACCCCGTCGTTGCGCAGACATACGATGATTATCTCAAACTCAAAAAAAATACAGATAAATACTGCGCGATCCTTGATAAGCTGCATTTTGGCATACGAAGCAATATGATCGCTGCAAGAAAGGTACGCAATACCGTAATTTATTATCTCAAAGATTATCTTGACGGGGATATTTTAGAACAATTTGATCTAACGTACCATCAAAACTGTCTTAAAATCGGGTTTAAAACCTTTATGTTCAATGCGGCGCGGGTTGCTTCATTTAACATTCACGCATCTCACTTTTTCTTTAAACTCTCTGCCGAGGGTGCGGAATACGGCGCTCTTTTTGCTTTTGTCGGACTCAATCTTGACAAGATTCCTAAAAATTTCGTCCAAGAGTTGCAAGATGCGGGGTATCTGTTTTTTGACCGTGAAGAGGATTTTTATGCCAGTGAAGAGGTCAAAGCTGTAGAAAAAGAAGCTATGGCGGGCAAAACGGGCAAGAAGCTTTCTAAAAGTCTGGTTTCGCACATCAGTGATTTCACAAAAGCAACCGTACACACCCTAGAGGTGATGACAAGTACGGTGCCAAAGCGAAAAGATGTGAAACTCCAGCCGATTTTTATCGAAGATGAAAGTGCAAGCTACCTAGCAAGTTCTATCGCGATATACGGCGAACTTGAGGGGATGATCACGATCTTGATGGAAAAATCGATGGTGCGCAAAGCGTGTGAACTACTGCTAGGAGAAGTGTCAAGCGATGAGATGCTACTTGATGGATTAAGTGAGATTGTCAATGTCATCACGGGAAAATCAAAATCCCTGCTTGCAGACCATGGTGTCAATATCAATATCACGATTCCGCGAAACTTTGATAATATTGCAGATCTAAAAAAAGTATTAGGCGATAAAAAGGGTGTACAGATAGATTTTACTTTTGAAGGTCAACCCTTTACCTTCTTTTTAAGTAGCTAATTAAGGAGAGAGATGTTAGTAGCCCCCAGTATCTTGTCGGCTGATTTTGGAAAGCTTGCACAAGAGATAGAAGATATATGCAACGCAGGATGTGACCTGGTACATGTGGATGTGATGGATGGACACTTTGTGCCCAATATGACCATCGGTCCGGTAGTCGTTCAAGCCGTAGCCAAAGCAGCGACAAAACCGCTAGATATCCACCTTATGGTTCAAAATAATAGTTTTTTTGTCGACCTGTTTGCCCCGCTAAAGCCTGAATATATCTCTTTTCATATCGAAGAGGAAAAGCACCCGCATCGGTTGATCCAAAAGATCAAAAGCTACGGGATCAAACCCGCTATAACGCTCAATCCCCATACCCCTCCCGAAGCGATTGAGTTTTTGCTCAGTGATCTTGACATGGTGCTGCTGATGAGCGTCAATCCCGGATTTGGCGGACAAAAGTTCATCACAAGCGTACTAGAAAAAACAAAGCGTCTTAAAAAGATGATCCAAAAGCACAATCCAAACTGTTTGATCGAGGTTGACGGTGGGGTGAGTGATGCTAATATCGATGCGCTGAAGCAAGCCGGTGTGGATGTGGTGGTTGCAGGAAGCTATGTATTTAAAAATGAGTATAAAAGTGCCATAGAGAGTTTAAAAGTATAATCATATGCAAAAAGTAAAGATATGCGGCTTAACAGACCTTCAAGATGCTCTCATTGCTTGCCATAGCGGTGCCGATGCACTGGGGTTTGTTTTTTATAAGCAATCACGCCGTTACGTAGAGCCAAAAACGGTGAAATCAATCGTACAGCAATTGCCTCCCTTTGTCAAAACGGTTGGGCTTTTTGTCAATGAAAGCAGCGATTTTATCAACAAAACGATTCATGAGTGTAACCTTGATCTAGCCCAGATCCATTTTGAAGTTGATGCTACCTTTTTACAAAGCCTTGAAGTCCCCTATCTACCTGTCATCCGTGCAAAGAATCCGCAAGATATTACGCAGTATGAAGGAGAATTTAAGATTGTTGACAGCTACTGTGAAAGTTACGGCGGCAGCGGTAAGCGGCTCAATCTTGAGTGGTTTGAAGGCATTGATTGTTCTAAAATTATCCTTGCAGGGGGTTTAGATGCAGGTAATGTCGCCCAAACACACAAGTACGGATTTTATGGCGTTGATGTCAGCAGCGGTGTAGAGATGCACAGAGGCAAAAAAGATAAAATAGAGATAGAAAAGTTTATTAACCATGCAAAAAAGCGCTGAAGTTTTAGAAGATGCGCTGCTTAAAGGCAGGGTAAGTGAAGACAAGTTTAACGCAATCGTAAAAAAGCATAGTAGTGTACAAGAAAGCAGTGACGCGATCTGCTTGCTGCTGCAAGCTAGCGGCTTTCCCATCCAAAAATGTGATATTAGTGATGAATACTACTTGACCACGCTCAATCAAAACTTACGTGATGCGACCTTTTGTATCGTCGATCTTGAAACAAGCGGGGGTAAACCCGACAATTCACAGATTATTGAAATCGGTGCGGTCAAGATTCAAAACGGCGAAATCATCGATAGCTTTGAAAGTCTCGTGCATTGTGGGTTTGTGCCACGCTATGTCACTAAGATCACAGGCATCGATACGCAAAGTTTAGCCGATGCGCCAAAACTCAAAGAGGTGCTTACAAAGTTTAAACAGTTTTTACAGGGAGCTATCTTTGTCGCGCACAATGTAGATTTTGATTATAAGTTTTTGTCTAACTCTTTTAAAAGATACGGATTAGGAGAGATCGCTAATCGCAAAGTGTGCACGATAGACTTAGCGCGCAAAACGATCAAGAGTGAAAAATACGGGCTTTCGCATTTGAATGAGGAGCTTGGCTTACAAAACGAATCACACCACCGCGCACTCAGTGACGCACGTGCTACGGCAAAGCTTTTTACGATGATTTTAGACAAACTCCCAAAAGAGGTGCAAACGGTAGAGGATTTGATCCATTTTAGCAAGCACAATCAAAAGAAAAAGCGCAAAAAGCGCAAAAAGGATTGAGGGCACCTCTAAAAATATGTGCCCTTAAACCACCTGCACATGCCACGGTTCATACCGCACCCCGTCGCCGTTTCCTTCAAAATAGCGTATATCGATATAGGGCAGCCGGATAAGACGCTTAAACTCTTCGGTTTGCGCAAAACGACTGGTGAAATTCCCCCATCCAAAACCGACTTTTCCTACATCAAAATCGCCGACGCTATGGTATGAATATCCCGGAGGTGCAAGTGAATGCGATGCTTCATACATATTAAAATCCGCCCTGCGAACGCGGCTTAAAAAAAGGCTCAATTGCTTTGGTACGCTGCGAACACCTGAAGTAAGCACAAGTGTATCGCCAACATCTTGGACTAAACGTTCATATAAGCTTACATACTCTTTAAAAAGATAATGCCCGCTATGGGGGACTTTGTACATATCGTTTTCATAGATTGGCTGCGTGAGGTCGTTGCATGTACGGATGCCGTAAAAACCAAACTCCCGCGGGTCTTGATAAAAAAGCTCTTCGATAAAGTCTAGCTCCGCTTTTGTAAACTCTCCGACAGAGGAGTAGTTTTGAGCGATATTAAGCACTGCGTCAAAGGAGATGATATTAAAATTACCGTACCCCACGATACGCATCACTCTTTTTAAGCGATCATCTAC
>JBNJHJ010000152.1:0-4521 GCA_051748365.1 Campylobacterota bacterium | reverse complement strand
TAGACGGGACGCAAAACTATTCTAATCTTGGAGCAAATGCCGTTCTTGGTGTATCTATGGCAGTAGCGCGGGCTGCGGCAAGTTCGTTTGGAATGCCGCTGTATCGCTACCTTGGCGGTGCCAATGCACGGATTTTACCGACACCGATGTTTAATATCATCAACGGTGGAAGCCACGCAAATAACTCCGTAGATTTTCAAGAGTATATGATCATGCCGGTAGGATTTGATCGCTTTGATGAAGCACTTGTTGCAGCAGCTGAAGTGTATCATAACCTCAAAAAAATCATTGCGGATATGGGAGAAAGTACCGCTCTTGGTGATGAGGGTGGTTTTGCACCGAATCTTAAAGACAATGAAGAGCCTATTAAGGTGATCATCCAAGCGATTGAGAAAGCAGGATACACGACGCAGCAGATCAAGATCGCAATGGATGTAGCAAGCAGTGAATTTTATGAAGATGGAAAATATACGTTAGCAGGTGAGGATAGATCACTCAGTGCCCTTGAGATGGCGCAGTACCTCAAGCAGATGTGCGATAAGTACCCTATCGTTTCGATTGAAGATGGATTGGATGAAAATGATTGGGACGGTTGGAAAGAGTTAACCCGGCTGATCGGCGATAGCGTACAGCTAGTGGGTGATGATCTTTTTGTAACAAATAAAGAGATACTTGCAGAAGGGATTGAAAAAGGGATTGCAAACTCAATCTTGATCAAGCCAAATCAGATCGGAAGCGTAACGGAGACGATGGAGACGGTGCGGCTTGCGCAAAGAAACGGTTATCGATGCGTTATGAGCCACCGAAGCGGTGAAAGCGAAGATGCGTTTATCGCAGATTTTGCGGTTGCACTCAACACCGCTCAGATCAAAACCGGAGCCACGGCAAGAGGGGAGCGCAATGCAAAATACAACCGATTGCTTGATATAATGGCAGAACTTGAAAGTAGTGATTATATCGGTAAAGAGTTGTTTGGAAAGTAGCATTGTAAATGTCAAGCAAAGAGCAGCTATTTGAAGGGATCAAGCAAAGTTCTATCTCACTTTTTGGGGTCTCATACAAGCGCTTATTTTGGCTGGTCGTGGGTGTTATCTCGCTTGGCGTTTATCTTGGGCTTTTACTCTTTGGAGAAAACTCCCTCACGCAATATATAAAGCTACAGCAACAACAGGAGTATTATCAACAGCGGGTTATTGAGTTGAAAGAGTACAATTCAAAATTACAAAAAGATTATTTTGAACTCAAAGAGGTTCAGCCAAAAGAGTAGGAGTGGATATGCAGATCAAACAGGTAGTGTGGGGAATTTTGGTGCTTAGCTCCTGCGTTTTGGCGCGGGAAAACCCTTTTGTTCCCGTCGTAGATCAAGAAAATATGCCCCAAACAACTCTAGAGCCTACGGTAGTACAGCAGTTAAAAAATTATGAGATACAGATGCCATCAGGTGCAAAGATCATTGAAAGTATCGATATACACTATCAAGATGCAGCAGCTAAAACAAAAACCCAAACCTACCAAATAGATAAAAAGATCAATTGGCAAAATCCACTCTATCTTTCACATCAACCCATACAGCACTATGAAAAAAAAGAGTATACGCCGATTAAGGGATTGAAAATTGTCCATGAAGGGATGCAGCTTGAAATCCATACTCGCAATAAAATGCTGCGAAACTTTCATCTCATCGATCCGTTTAAACTGGTGTTTGATTTTGAAACGGATGAAAGTTTTTATAGTCAAAAAGAGGCGATGACGCTACCTGCAAAAGAGTTGACTGTGGGAAGTCACCGTGGTTATTATAGAGTGGTTTTTGAGCTTGATGCGGTGTATCGATATGAGGTAAGTAAAACAAAACGCGGGGTGAAGATTGAACTTAAATAATATTGTACTCATTGGGTTTATGGGGTGTGGTAAAACCTCTATCGCGCGTGCGCTTTCAAGACGCAAAGGCTACTATTTTATCGATACCGATGCACTGATTGAAAGTTATGAGGGAAAAGAGATCGTGAGGATATTTGCTCAAAACGGCGAGGGGTATTTTCGTGATCTAGAAAAACTGACCTATACATGGATGAAAGGTTCTCTTATCAACTGCGTTATCGCTACAGGCGGCGGTTTTGTCAAAAGTGTGGAGAGTTTAGAGGGTTTGGGCAAGATCGTTTTTATCGACCTGAGCTTAGAAAATGTACGCAAGCGCCTTGATATGGACTCCGGTGTTCACCGACCTCTAGCTGATGAAAATTTAAGTGCTCTTTATGAAAGCCGTTTGCCGCTGTATGAGAGCCTGTGCGATATCCGTATCGATGCCAACGACAAATCCTTAGATCAGATTGTAGTTGAGATTGAGAGGTCGTTGTGACTATTCATATACGCGAGTTAGAGTTTGAGACGATTATCGGGATATTAAAGCAAGAAAGAGTGCACAAGCAAAGAGTGGTCATTGATGTTGATATCTTTTATACAAAGGGCTTTATCGATTATGCCGAGGTTGCTAAGTATATAAAAGAGGTGATGCAAGAAAGTGAGTTTGCACTCATTGAGGATGCGCTGTCGGCTTTGAGTATCGGATTAAAGCAGCGATTTGAAAATATGCTAGAGATTGAGTTAAAAATCATGAAGCCTGATATTTTACAAGATTGCAAGGTCGGGGTTTCAAAAAAGTTTAATTTTTCCTGAAATTATGATATAATGCAGTCAAATATGAAAACAGAGGTGTTTTATGAGAATACTTTTAATAGAAGATGAGATCACGCTAAATAGAACTCTTGTAGAGGGTCTTAAAGAGTTTGGTTACCAAAGTGACGTGGCTGAAAACCTCAGTGACGGAGAGTATTATTTAGAGGTGAGAAACTATGATTTAGTTTTGATGGATTGGATGCTTCCTGATGGCAATGGAGTCGATATCATTCCAAAAATCAGACAAAGCTCTCCAAAAACCGCTATCGTCGTAATCTCTGCAAAAGATGACAAAGAGAGTGAGATTCAAGCATTGCAAGCAGGGGCAGATGACTTTATCCGTAAACCGTTTGATTTTGAAGTGCTCATTGCACGGCTTGAAGCAAGATTACGTCTTGGTGGCAGCAACATCATCGAAATCGGAGAGCTTGTGATCAATCCCGAAGAGGAAAAGATCACATACAAAGGCAAAGATGTTGAGCTTAAAGGCAAGCCCTTTGAAGTGCTTACACACCTTGCTAAGCATAGAGATCAGATTGTTTCAAAAGAGCAGTTGCTTGATGCGATTTGGGAAGAGCCGGAGCTTGTAACGCCAAATGTTATTGAGGTAGCTATCAATCAGATCCGTCAAAAGATGGACAAGCCGCTTAATATTGCTACAATTGAGACGGTACGAAGAAGAGGGTATCGGTTTTGCTTTCCCAAAAAGAAAGCTTAAAACGAAAATTCCTCTTTCGTTTAACAGCAGTGGTAATGCTACTGCTGTTTCTTTCGTTTTTAATACTTTATATCCACACAAACAGTAGAGTTTCACACAATTTAGTTAATAAATTAGACTCAATTGCACACAAGATTATCCACACCGATGATAAACGTTTGTACTTTTTTGCCAACTCCTTTGGGGTGTCGGTGAAGTTTGTCGATACGCAAACAAAACAGAGATTTTTTGAGCGTAACGGGGAGTATTTTGTACAAAAAAGTTATCCTTTCAATAATAGATTCATGCAAGTAACGATGGATATAAGTAGCACTAAGGAGCTTGAAAAAGATATTTTAAATGCAATTTTAGCCATTGTCTTTTTAACGACCATAGCAATACTATTTTATATCTCCTTTTTAACCAAAACATTTTTAGAACCGATATTTATCCTTTCGCACAAACTTTCGGATATGAATGAAAACTTTATGAAAGCGATCGATATAGAATCACTTCCCTTTGAGTTTCGAGCACTTGGCAAATCGATAAACGGCTTAGTCAAAAGAATTCAAAACTACATTAAGTATCAAAAAGAACTCTTTACGGGAGTTTCTCATGAGCTTAAAACCCCGCTTGCGGTACTAAAAACCAAAAATCAAGTCGTATTGATAAAAGATAGAGATATTGCAAAATACAAACAAACGCTTAAAGAAAACAACGAGATAGTTGATGAGGTAAATAAGATGGTCTCTACGGTTTTGGAGTTTGGGCGCCAAGAATCAGCACAGTTTGAACCCAGTGAAACGGTTGATATCTTTTTATTTTTGCGAAAAAAAGTACAAGATTTTAAAATGATCACAAAAGAAAAAGAGATTATTGACCATATCCCTCAAGGCAGTTACGAACTTGAGATTCAGCCTACGCTTTTAAACCAGATATTTCAAAATTTTATGCAAAATGCGATTAAGTTTGCCGCAGAAAAAATCTTTGTAGAGGTAAAACTTTTAAATCATAAAATTATCGTTACGATTGAGGATGACGGTGAGGGACTACCCGAGGGATTAGATATTTTTGCACCCTTTAAAAGAGATGCAAAGTCCCAGGGTATAGGGCTTGGTCTTTATTTGGCAAAGAGTGCGGCACACGCAATT
>JBNJHJ010000151.1:0-4536 GCA_051748365.1 Campylobacterota bacterium | reverse complement strand
AACTTTTTTGTGATCGATGAAGCGCACTGTTTGAGTGAGTGGGGGCATGAATTTCGAAGCGATTACCGCCGCTTAGGAGTGCTTAAAGAAGCGTTTCCTACCACTTGCGTCGCAGCCTTTACCGCCACGGCAACAAGCAAGGTACAAAAAGATATCTTGCACTCATTGAGGTTACAAAATCCCCACACTATCCGTGCAAAAGCATTGCGGGATAATCTAGAGATCCATGTACGCTTGCGACAAAGCAACGGCAGAGCGCAGATTGTAGAGTTTTTGAAAGATTTTAAAGATGAGAGGGGTATTATCTATACCTACACCCGAAAAGAAGCGGAAGATTTAGCCGCATTTTTAGTGCAAAAGGGATACGACGCGCTTGCATATCATGCGGGGATGGAAAACAAAAAGCGCCAAAGCGTGCATGATGCGTTTATCTATGATGATGTCGATATCGTCGTTGCCACAATCGCGTTTGGGATGGGGATCGATAAATCAAATATCCGCTTTGTTATTCACACCTCAATGCCAAAAACGCTTGAGGGGTATTATCAAGAGATCGGTCGAGCAGGGCGAGACGGAGCCAAAAGCTACGCCTTATTGCTGTATAAAAGAGGCGATGAAGCGATCAAAAAATCCCTTATTTTTGATAACGGTGATAGCACTTCGCAAGGGTTGGCACTCCAAAAACTCAAAGCCATGGCAAGCTTTTGTAGCGCAAGTCGCTGCCGCCACCAAGCCATTGCCAACTATTTCGGCGATGAGGTCAAAGCGTGCCAAAGCGTGTGTGATAACTGCTTAAAGGGGGAGGTGGAGCAAGTTTGTATTACTACAGATGCGCAAAAGATACTTTCAGCGATCTATCGCACGGGCAGCCGCTTTGGCAGTAACTACATCATCGATTTGGTGCGCGGGTCAAGTGCCAAAAGGATACTTGAGTTTGGGCATGATAAACTCAGCGTCCATGGCGTGGGCAAAGAGACAAGCAAAGCAAACTTTGAAGCGGTGATCGACCGATTGTTAGAGCTTGAATATATCGATATCGGCGAGTACAGCGCGCTTGTTTTACAACCAAAAAGTAGCCAACTGCTCAAAGGAGAAAGTGAGCTTTTTATCGACAAAGACAAAATGGTCAAAAAAACTAGCTACAATATCGAACAAAAAAGTAGCGAATTTGAAGCGCTGCGAGGGGTGCGTGCAGCCATTGCCAAAAAAGAGGGCGTCGCGGCGTTTATGGTCTTTGGTGATAAGACGCTGCTTGAGATGGCGCAGTTTTTGCCTGAGGATAAAGAGCAGATGCTGCATATCACGGGTGTTGGTGCGGTGAAGTATGAACGCTACGGTGAGGCATTTTTGCAAAAGTGTAGAGAGTTAAAGGATGAGTGATGCAATCGATCATGGATTTTACAAAAGATGAGCTAAAAAGCAAGATAAAGCCTAGCTTTCGAGTCAAGCAGCTTTACAGTTGGGTGTATACAAAGTATGTAGAGGATTTTGACGCGATGTTAAATCTGCCAAAAGCGATGAAAGCACAGCTTGGGCAAGAGTATGTGATCAACCCCCTGCAGATCGCAACAAAACAGCAAAGCGTTGATGGGAGTATCAAGTACCTTTTTAAACTCCATGACGGTCACACGATCGAAGCGGTGCTTTTGAAGATGAGCGATACTAGCTACCATGAAGACGGCGCGATAAAACACCATCCTAAATACACCATATGCGTCTCTACGCAGGTTGGGTGTAAAGTAGGGTGTGCGTTTTGCTTGACGGCAAAGGGCGGATTTGTCAGAAACCTCACTGTAGGCGAAATTGTCGCGCAGGTAGTGAGCATCAAAAAAGATAATGACCTTGATGTAGGGCGCAAAACCAATATCGTGTATATGGGGATGGGTGAGCCGCTTGACAATTTTGACAACCTTGTCAAAGCGATCGAAATCTTTAAAGATGAAGACGGCTTAGCGATCTCAGCGCAGCGTCAAACGGTGTCAACTAGTGGGCTAGGCAAGCAGATATACAAGCTTGGAGCTGCGGATCTGGGCGTGAATCTGGCGATATCGCTACATGCAGTGGATGATGATTTGCGTACAAAACTGATGCCGATCAACAAAGCGTACAATATCCAATCAGTCATTCAAGCAGTGCGTGATTTTCCCATCAATGCACGCAAGCGGGTGATGTTTGAATACCTTGTTATCGGCGGGCTTAATGATGATACGGATGCAGCAAAAAAGTTAGCAAAACTGCTTGAGGGGATCAAAGCAAAGGTGAACCTTATCTATTTTAACGATTACGAAGGCGGTGCGTTTAAAAGACCGGTTAAAAAAGATATGCTACAGTTTCAGCAGCTTTTGCAAAGTCGTGGTATTACCTGCACGATACGAGAGTCAAAAGGGCTTGATATCAGTGCAGCGTGCGGTCAGCTTAGAGAGCAAAATTTATAAAGGAAAACAATGTCGGCAGTGGATATATTTTTACTTGTCTTTTTAGCAGTGGTGGTCATCGTCGGACTCGGTGGATTTATCATTGCCAATAAAGAGGAAAAAAAATAAAGTAGGTACGCTTTTTGCTTTGATTAAACTCAAGATATAGTTTAAAAGGCAAAAAGATGTTACAAGCAGCGTTAACCAATGATTCTATAAACCCAAAACAAACACCCGATTCTACTGCTTCAAAAGAGGATGAAAAGGGTGGGAGTGCGTTTAAAGATCTTTTTACAAAAGTGGTGACAAAAGGTGTGACCAAAGATCAAAACGGGGAGAATAAACAGTCTCAAAACCAAGCAACTGACGAGACAAAAGCTGCACAAACGGAAAATCTACAAAAAAACGAGGGTGAAAATAAAACGCTTAACAACCTATTAAACTCAATACTGCAATCTTCCAAAAAAACAAAAGATTTGCCTTTAGGTGATTTGACGCTTAAAGACAAGCTTAGCAAAGCTAAAAATATTTTAGAATCAACGCTGAACAAACAGATCGATATGAAAGAGTTAAAAGATACAAAAAGCTTAAAAGAGTTGATCGTTCTAGCCAATAAAAAGGGTTTAAATATCAGCAACGTTAAGCTTGAATCACAACCTCAGATAAAAGGCGGTAACAAAGACAGGGCTTCATCAGATCAAAACCCTAAAGAACCTAAAGAAGCTGTCAATCAAAATAGCACGACTCAAGAGGGTAAGCGGGTACCCCAAAGCTCTATTGTGGCTTCATTGCTGCATAAAAACAGTACACAAAGCAAAAATACGCTTAGTGCGATGCTTTCAAAAGAGGAAGCACCTAAAGAGGTCAAAACAACCTTGCAATCACTGCTTTCAAGCTCTAAAGAGGGCAAAAGCAGCCAAAGCGCAGAGACACTGATGCAAAATAGCACCGCCCAAAGCAAAGAGGGAAAAGAAAATGGCGTTCTTAATGCACTATTAGCGCATAGGGATGTGATGGATAAAACAAACGGCGGTGAAAAAAGATCACTGCAAGATACGCTGCAAAAGATACTTAGTCAAAAGGGACAACAGTTAAACGGCAGTGAACAAAAGTCAGGCATGCAAAAGCAGTTTATGCAAACTATGCAGTCAAAGCTTAATATCGGCAAAGAGAGTTTGATGAGTGAGCTTGAAGCGATCGTTTCAGGAGAGAGTAAAACCGCTGCAGAACCTGTAAAAGCAGGCATCGGTGCAGCGCAGGGGATGAGTGAAAAGATTCAAGTTGCAAAATCTACTATCAGCAACTTTGCATCAAGTTTAAAAGAGCAGGTGCAAAACTATAAGCCGCCCATTTCAAAGCTTACGCTTACGCTTAATCCTAAAAGCTTGGGGGAAGTGGATGTTGTGATCAAAAGCAGAGGCGATAACCTCAGCGTACAGATCAGCTCCTCTACAGCGCCTGCATTGCAAGTATTAGCACAAAACTCTATGGAACTTAGGCAAAACTTAGCAAATATGGGCTTTGATAACCTTTCGATGCAGTTTAGCTCCAACTCAGGCGGTAGCGGCGCACAAGGTGGACAAAAGGGGTTTGAACAAGAAGCAGCGCAGCACTACGTAACTGAAGATGAGTTAGATGAAGAGGCGATTGCACATCTTGAGAGTATAGAGATAAATTTACCTAAATATGTATAGGAGTATACAATGACTGTTAATGATACGATGAATGTCCAACGATCAACGGAAGTGATCAATCAAGACGGAATTTTAGAAAAAGATGATTTTTTAAAGCTGTTACTAACGGAACTACAGCATCAAGACCCTACCGATCCAATGGATTCGGATAAGATCTTGAGCCAAACTTCACAGCTTGCAACGATGGAGAGTGCACAAAACACCCAAGATGCACTTGAGAAGTTGACAGAAAGTTTGGGCGGGAATGCCAACTTTGGAGCAGTGAATGCGATAGGGCGTGTTGCTGATCTTGGCAGTGAAGAGATTATGTTAGAAGAGGACAGCAATTCAAAATTTAGTATCTTTTTCCATGATGATGTGCAAACGGGAAATATTACTATACGAGATAGTGACGGCAATGTGGTCAAAAATGTAGGCCTTGAGGAGCA
>JBNJHJ010000150.1:0-4577 GCA_051748365.1 Campylobacterota bacterium | reverse complement strand
TGCACAGAGTTGGGCGTAGTTTATGAAAAACAAGATAGTGACAAAATTAGATAAAACACAGCTTGAATCGGTATTGGTTGATATAATCGATAGATTTTATAACGATTTAGTCAAAGACGATAGGGTAAACAGTTACATTGATAATCCACAAGCACTATTGATTTTAAAACACAAACAAACACTGTTGGCATATAGGTTTTTTACGTTAGCAAACAATACGCTAGACAAACATATCAGTTACGCTGCAAAAGCACATGAGAAAATAGGGCTTAGTAGCGATATTTTATATGAGTATAGTTTAAAGATGGTCGTTTTATACGAACAATGGCTTATCAATCATAAAAAAGTTTCCCAAGAGGAGTTATTGCTATGGAAGGAGAAACTATCGGAGTTTTTAACACTCATGATGGAGGATTACGGAGATAAAAAAAGTGAAGATGAGATGTTTTTAGATATTGATGAGGGTGTGAGAAATTCGCAAATAGACAATATGCACTATGATGAAGCGCAAAAGGTTGATGCGCAGTCATTTATGGCATTGGGGCTTATCCATACTGATGAGATTGACGAGTTAAAAGATATGTTGATAGATCTATCAGAACATATTGAAGATTTAGAGAGTTTTGACAATGAATTACTCCATGAGTTTGCTATGGTATTAAGTAAAATATCTAAATTTTTTGTCTTAAGCGGGGAGTTTAAAGACCTCTCATATCCTGTAGATAATCTTAATCATTTGTTAAGTACCCTAGAGTTTGAAACAGTTGATGCAGATACAAAAGATATGCTTTTTAATTTTTTAAAATCGATCAATGACGATCTTAACAAATGGATCCAAGAGGTTTTTATAAACAAAAGTGCAAGAGATATACATTATCTTGATGCTTCACTACTGGCTAATATCTCTCAAATTGAGATTATGATCGCAGATAGTGATGACGATGAAGATGATGATGATTTTTTGTTTTAGGGAATTTGCATGGTAAATGATATTAAAGTTAAACATTTTAAAAAATCACACCTTATGAATATTCTTGATGAGATAGTAGAGCCTATGTATCAATATTTACAAGAGGAAAGTCAGCAGTTTGAAAGCTTTGAAAATCAGGTAAAAGCATATGATTTGAAGCAAAAATATATCTATCTAGGGTACACATTTTTTGGTACTACTGCAGATATATTAGAAGATTTAGTGATGGGTATACAAAAGCAGTATGAGGATATCGGTGTAGAACCCTTATTAAGAAAAGAGTGTGCAAAACAGTTGCCTATATATTTTAAAAATTTTCTATTGCACCATTTTAATCCAACCGACAAAGAGTTAGAGCTTTGGGATAAACGGATTGAAGAGTTAAAACAGTTGTGCATGCAAACCTATTGCGCAGTTGCTTCGCAAAAAGAGGATGATGGGTTTTTTGAAGAGTGCTATACTCACGATATAGAAAATTTAGATGCGCATCATTACAGTGATGCGCAAAAACTTGATGCCAAAACCTTTATGGATCAAAGTGAGATTGAATCGGAAGAGATTGCTGAGATTGAGGGATTGATAGAGGATTTGCAAGAGTACATCGATACCAATTACCAAAAAGGATTATCTGATGAATTGATTGAAGGATATAAAGATCTCATAGCTAAAATGATTGGATTTTATGAGTTAAGCGGTGAGTTTAGAACGCTAACTTATCCGATGAATAATCTTTTTTCGATGCTTGAAAATTTAGATTTAACGATGATTGATGATATGATGAAGGATGTAATTTTTAACTTTTTGAGCAACACGGTCAATGATATGAAAAAATGGGTTAATGAGGTATTGATACAACAAAGTGCTAATGATATCCACTATTTAGATGCGTCACTTCTTGCTAGTATTTCTCAGATGGAGATGATGATTGCAGGAAGTGATGAACAGGAGATTGATGATGACGATGATGACTTTTTATTTTAAAAACAACAATAACCACAACAAAAGGAGCATAAAATGGGATTTGTGAAATCAGGAAACAGTGAAACTTCAAAACCGCAAGAGGCACAAGGAGGTGCAAAAGTCGATAGCATCGCCGCGAAGAAAAGACGCAAGACTTTAGCTAGACAGCAGCATATCTCGGAAAATCTGTTGACAAGTTCCGATAGCCTCTCGGGAAAGATTCAAGATGCCGTGAGTGCTATTGAGGAGCTTAAAAGCTCTATGGAGGAGATCAGTTCAGCTTCTGAAGAAAATGCAGGAGCAGCAGAACAGAGTTTGCATTCGATCAAATCTATAAATGATGCAACGACCAATATCTTTGAAAATACAAAAGATATCGTTACAAAAGTCGAGCTTGCTACAAAAAGTGTACAAACGGCAACGGATAATACGCTTAAATCAGGTGAACGGATGCAGCGCTCAGCTCAGGGTGCCGAGAAGATGGGTAAAAAAAGCGTTGAGCTCAAACAAGCCAGTGATAGAATTGAACAAGCAGTCGGGATTATCGCTAAAGTTGCCGATCAAACCAACTTGCTAGCGCTTAACGCAGCTATTGAAGCAAGTAGAGCAAAAGAACACGGAAAGGGCTTTGCCGTGGTTGCCGAAGAAACAAGAGGTTTGGCTATGGTTTCTTCTGAACAAGCCGAGCGTACGCGAGATATCGTAAATAAGGTTCAAAATGATATTGAGGGTGTAGAAAAAAATATCGCTAGTGTAGGCGGGCAGGTAAAGGATGCGTATGGTGTATCGAGTGAAGCCATTGAGGTAGCAAAAGATATGTCTAAAAACATTACACAGCTTTTTGACTATTATCAAAACTATATCGTTGAGCTTGAAGCATTGAAAAAAGATATTGATACGGTGCAAGAGGGTAGTGAAGCCGTAGCAAGCTCGGCAGAGCAGCAATCAAGTGCAGTGGCACAAGCAACAAGTGCTATTGAGATGCAAGCTGCAGCGATCAATCAAACCGAACAAGCCGTGCAGGGGTTGCTAGATCTTTCTGAGGAGTTAAAGCATTCAACAGATATCAATAAAGATGCCGAAGAGGTAGCATCAACGGCTGAACAGTTAAGTAGTGCAGTAGAGCAGATCCAGCGATCGATGAGTGAAGTTGTCGGTGCTCTTAGCCAGATCAATGAAGCAGCAAGTGACGCTGAGGAAAATGCCGATACAAATGTTGAACGATATATGAAAAATCTTGATATTGCAAAAAAGAATACCGAAGAAGCCGAAAAACTCAAAGAGTTGATGGCAAGCATCAATGAAAGCTTAGATATGATCTTGAAATCTTTAACAAGCATGAAAGATGCGATGCTTCACTGTGTGGAAGAGGGAGAATTTACGACAAAGACGATGGTTGATGTAGAGGCAAACAGTAAAACGATCGAAAAGATTTTGAGAAAAATCGAAAACACGGTTATCCAAACAAACTCATTAGCAGTCAGCGGATCGATCGAGGCCGCACGCGCGGGAGAGTACGGTAAAGGATTTGCCGTAGTAAGCGGTGATATTAGAAACCTAGCGCAAGATGCGGGCAATAACTTAGAAAAGATTGCTGATATAATTGACGGGATCAACCAAAAGGTAGCAGAGGTGACTTTTGACTGGAAAGCCGATGCCGATGCCCAAAGAGAAGAAGCGATCATCTTAGGTAACCTTATTATCGATATAGAGGGTGTTGTGAACTACTCTAAAGAGGTTAGTGGTATGATGCATGAGATTGCAGAGAAAAACGCTAGCAACCTTTCGGCGATGGAAGAGGGTGCAGAAGGTGCAAAGCAGGTCAAAGAAAGCGCACAGCTTTCAAAAAATAATTCAAGTGAGGCAAAACAGGCTGCGGATATGATCTTAAAAACGGTAGATGAGATGAGCGAGATGATCGAAGAGGTTGCCGTACTTGCCGATGAGTTACAACAAGGATAAGGGATAAAAGATGGAACTACTACTTTTTAATATAAAAGATAAAAATTTTGCAATCGACACAAGTAAAGTGCTAGAGATTTTACGTCCAAAAGATGTCACCTCTATCCCTGAAGTTCCAGAATATATCTGGGGCGTGATGAATATTCGCGGCAGTATCGGAACGGTGCTGAGTTTTCGTAAATTGATGGGATATAAAGAGTTAAGCGAAGAGGAGCATACTAATACAGAATCTTTTATCAAAGCGCATAATGATTATGAGCTTGATCTGGTTGATTGTTTGAAAACGGGTAAAGAGTTTAAAAGAACGCTTGATCATACAAAGTGTACGCTTGGAAAGTGGATTATTGAAAAATCCTCATGCTTAAGCTGTGATGAGGAGAGTTTGAATCTACTCAAAACAAAGCTAATTCCGGTGCATAAAGCATTTCATGATAATGCTTCTCATGCTATTGCAGCGCAAAAAAACGGTGAGAATTATGAGGAGGATTTGACTAAGATTAGTCAGTTTCACTCCAGTGTCGAGGAGTATATCCGCAGTTTTCAAGACAATATCATACAGTGGACAAACACTTTACAAAGAATTATTACGATCAAAAATTCAAAAGAGGAAACGCTAAATATTTTAGTTGATAGCGTAGAAGATATCATCAAGGTCGAAGATAAAGATCTGCAGCGACTTGATAAG
>JBNJHJ010000149.1:0-4601 GCA_051748365.1 Campylobacterota bacterium | reverse complement strand
ATGAGAGGATATAAAACTTTCAGTAGTTTTAAGCGTATCAAAAAACGGATCAGTTTTGTCAAAAACCTTTTGTCGTGCGAGAGTGTGTCGATAAGTTCAATTGCAGCTACTCCATGAAATGTTTGCCCCTCTAAAACTACGATCACTCCCTCATCGATATCATACCCGCTTTGTCGTAACTGTTCTATCTCTTTTGGGTATTGTCTTGCGTCTTTAAGTTGTACGGCATAGTTTTTTTGAAGCTGTAGGTAGGTAGCATAGTTTTTACAAAAGGGGCACTCTTTGTCAAAGTACAGTTGTAGTGTCTTCATTTGCGGCACTTTTTGGGCAAGAAGCCCAAAAGTTATACCATAAATACTGTCGGTACGATGAGAGGATAGCGTTTGTGTGATTTAACAATCTGTTTACGCACCGCTGAGCGGATATTGTCTTCAAGCACTTTTTGGCTTGCACCGTTTTCAAACTTTAATAGGACACTTTCTATAGTGTTTTCAACCGTTTTATTAAAACTTTGTTGCTGCTTTTTGCCGATAATCCCGTATGTCGTAACGATCGGGCTTTGTTCTAGCTTTTTGCTCTGCTGTCCGATTTGGACGATGATATTTACAATCCCTTCATTGGCAAGCTTTTGTCTATCGACAACAACATCATGTTCAATCTTTTGATTGACTTGATTATCGATATACACTTTCCCACATTTGATCGTTTTGACCTTTTTGAGGTATTTGGGACTGATCTCCATCTGATCACCGTCACTCATCAAAAAGATATTTCTTTTATCGATGCCACACTCCGTTGCTGTTTGGGCGTGTTTGTTGATATGGTTGTACTCCCCGTGTACCGGCAAGAAAAATTTCGGCTGGCAAAGTCTAAGTAGCAGTTTTTGCTCCTCTTGCGCCCCGTGACCGCTGACGTGGATTTCGCTAAACTCTTGATACACCACCGTAGCGCCGGCTTTTTGGATATGGTTGATCACTTTAGAAACACTTCCTTCATTCCCCGGAATCGCTCTTGCCGAGAGGATCACCGTATCGCTTGGTTTGAGCTTGATATGACGGTGTTCATCCGTTGCCATTCTAAAGAGTGCACTCATAGGTTCACCCTGGCTTCCCGTTGTAACGATCAGTATCTCTTCATCGGCATATTTTCCTACCTCATGCGCATCGACAAAGATATCTTGCGGTAGCTTTATATATCCAAGTTCCATTGCAACGCTTAGATTTCGCTCCATTGACCGACCGATAACGGCAACTTTTCTGCCATGCTTTACCCCGCGTTCTATTGCTTGATAGACACGGTGGACATTTGAAGAAAAGGTTGACATGATCACTCTTCCCTTTGTCTTTTCAAAAAGTCCGTCAAACGTCTTTCCAACGACGCTTTCACTTTTGGTTACGCCGGGATTATATGAGTTAGTAGAATCACTCATCATCATCAAAACACCTTTTTCACCGTAATGAGCAAATCGGTGCAAGTCGGTGGTGTTGCCGTCAATTGGCGTATGGTCTATCTTGAAGTCACCCGTGTGGATGATCGTTCCGGCTTCTGTTTGAATCGCTAACGCCGACGCATCGGGAATAGAGTGGGTAATGTGCATAAACTCAATCGTAAACTCTCCGATTTTGATCTGTCTTCTTTTTTCTACATATCGAAAATATTTTTTGTGCTCTCGCATCTTGTGCTCATCAAACTTATTTGCAAGCATTCCAAGTGGAAGCGGTGTTCCGTAGATTGGAAATTGCAACTGCTTAAATAGGTAGGGCACGGCTCCGATGTGGTCTTCATGCGCGTGGGTTATAACGATACCGGCAATTTTATCTTTGATAGCGTGTAGGTAGCTAAAATCAGGAACCAAAATATCCACCCCATGCATCTCTTCATCAGGAAAACTCATCCCTACATCGATAATAACAGCACTGTTTTGCGTCTCAAGCACGGCGATATTTCCACCGATCTCTCCAAGCCCTCCAAGCGGCGTATAGCGCACTTTAGCATTGGTTTTTGTATTGATCTTCATACTTGTATTGAGTCTGCTCTCGTTGACTCTATCGTTGGCTTTTATCGCTTTTTTGATATCTTTGTGCCAACTAAAAAACTTCTTTTTCCCGCCGTTACCGGGTCGATTGTTGTTATGAGGTTTATTTGTATTATTGTTTGGCTGATTACTATTTGTTTGTGGTCTTGGTTGTCTATTTGGTTGTTCAGCTTGAGTATTTTGACTGTTTTGACTGTTTTGTTCTTGATTTTGATTTTGTGTTTTGTTTTCCATTTTCTTCACCTTTTAATCTGTCGTATAAGTGATGATACAAAGGTGTCTCTACCTGATGAGGTCTGATCGTAGCTTGCAGCTCAAATTTTTCAAAAAGCCGTTGTAACAACTCTTTGTCGTATGTAGCCGATAAATTTTTTAAAAGCGTCTTGCGAGGTTGTTTAAAACAGACCTTCAAAAACGCATCAAACTGTTTATCTTTCAAGCTCACGGTTTTATCGATTAAAAGTATCGAAGATGTGACTTTTGGGGGAGGTTCAAACGCTTGGGGCGGAACATCAAACATGATCTGCCCGCTTCCTGCACTTTGGGTCAAAACAGAAAGAGCGCAAAAGGCTTTTTCACCCGTATGTGCAGCAAATCTCAAAGCTACCTCTTTTTGAACCATCACAAGGATGGATCTACAATTTTCATCTTCTAATGCTTTTAAAATGATAGCAGTTGCTATGTAGTATGGAAGGTTTGCAACCAAATCATACTCACTAGCATACAAATTACCTTGCCAATGCTCTAAGACATCACCTTCAATCAGCTGCAACCGCTTGTTAGCTAATTGTGGTTTGAACGTCTGCTGTAAATACCGGCAAGATCTGCTATCGACCTCATAAGCAGTGACATCTTTAACTTCTATGAGTTTTTTCGTCAAATCACCTAACCCAGGCCCGATCTCTACGACACGGTCGGTTTTGTCGGGCATCGATTGGATGATTCTTTCTACGTACGTTTCATCTTTTAAAAAGTTTTGCCCGAAGGCTTTATTGGCATATTCTTTTAAGTTCATCATTTTTTGATACAATTATAACTTAAATCTGACAATATAAAGATTAAATACAGCAAAATTTGTAAACTTATATTAATTACTAAACTTTTAGTAACAAAAAAAAGAGAGACTTGATGAATAGTGAACCCTTTGCAAAAAGAATAATCCCCTGCCTAGACGTGAAAGACGGACGCGTGGTAAAGGGTGTGAACTTTGTAGGTTTAAAAGATGCGGGAGACCCGATCGAAGTAGCAAAACGATACAACAGTGAAGGGGCTGATGAGATCACCTTTTTAGATATCACCGCAACCCATGAAAAAAGAGATACAATAGTAGATGTGGTCAAAGAGGTTGCAAAAGAGGTGTTTATTCCCCTTACCGTAGGCGGCGGTATCCGTACGATGGAAGATATCTACAAGCTACTCAATGTCGGGTGTGACAAAGTAAGTATCAATTCCCATGCGGTAAAAAACCCCGATTTTATCGATGAAGCCGCAAAGCGCTTTGGTAGCCAGTGCATCGTCGTAGCGATCGATGTCAAGCGCACGGGTGATAGATGGAATGTCTACACAGCAGGCGGCAGACACGATACGGGAATCGATGCGATAGAGTGGGCAAAAGAGGTCGTGCGCCGTGGGGCAGGCGAGATACTGCTTACAAGTATGGACGCCGATGGGACAAAATCGGGATTTGACAATGAGATCACGGCGATCATTAGCAAGGCTGTGGATGTACCCGTCATCGCAAGCGGCGGTGCGGGATCGATGGAGCATATCAAAGATACCTTTGTCGCAGGGGCTGACGCGGCGCTTGCAGCAAGTATCTTTCATTTTAAGCAGATCGATATTATGGATCTTAAGCACTATTTACAAAAAAACAACATTTCAGTAAGGATTTAACGATGAAAAAAACAGTAGTAGCTATATGTTTGACAATAAGTTCGCTGATGGCTTTTGAGCTGGATTTTAGTAAAAAGTTTAGTGCAGATATTACGCCCCAAACGGCTGTAACCAATATCAACTTTAGTCTCAAAGCCGAGGATGAAAAAGCCGTCACCAATCGATTAGCCGATATCTCTACCTATATAAATGGGTATGATGCGGTAGATAAAAAAGGCGGCAAATTCAATGTCCGACCAAACTATATCTATGAAGATGATAAAAGAGTGCAAGAGGGTTTTATCGGTAGTATGCACTATAAAATATCTTCAGACAAGATGCAGATGCTTGATATGTTTTTGGAAGATTTGATGTCAGAGAAAAAAAACGAAACGATCAATGTCAACAGTTACGGCTATGAAGTGAGTGCACAACAGTATCAAGAAGCACTAGAGAAGCTGCGGATGCAATCGATTTTGTGGTCGGTAGGATATAGTAAAGAGCTTTCAAATCAAGTATACAAAGAGTGTGAAGTTAAAAATATCTCCTTTGGAGGACGCGCGGTGCCAACGCTGCTTCGCAGTGAGGTCAGTAGAAGCAGCGATAAAAGCTTTGCCCCACAACCTACAAAAGATGACCAAAGCGTAAGCTTGACGCCGTCATTTTTGATTGAGTGCAAATGATACTCAGTGCG